>CANHQC010000275.1 GCA_947462695.1 Flavobacteriales bacterium
AAGTTCATCCCCCCCTGCATCAATAAGCTCTAACTCAAGCATTTCAGGATCTATTTCCGGCGTTCTGTTGATTTCAAAAACGGATTTTCGATTAAACATAAATTCGAGTGATCCATTTGGAACAACACCGCCACCTGCTTTATTGAAGTACGATTTCACATTTGCGACAGTCCGCGTTGGATTATCGGTTGCGCATTCTACAATAACCAAAACCCCGTGCGGACCTTTGCCTTCGTATATCACTTCAGTAAATGCTGAAATATCTTTTTGGGCCGCTCTTTTGATTGCTGCTTCAATATTGTCTTTCGGCATGTTTTCTGCCTTCGCATTTTGAATAGCCGTGCGCAATTTGGCATTAGTAGCTGGATCCTCTCCACCTTCTTTTGCAGCCATTGTAATGGCTTTACCAAGTTTTGGAAACAATTTGGACATTTTGTCCCACCGCTTTTCTTTTGCTGCTCTTCGGTATTCAAATGCTCTTCCCATGATTACATTTTTTTGAGGGACAAAAATAGTTTTTTTGACGTGGAATGCAAGTGTCAATGCGCACATTGAATATGTATAGCAATCAATAAATCAACGCTGGCAATTTACCAGATTTTCAAAGAGATCTTACCGAAACTGAATCAACAACCGATTTTCATTGTCCTTTATTAAATAGCAATAACTACTTTTAGGGCGAATTCAATGACATGCAAACACTTTTGATTCTTGGTGCCGGAATGTCGGCTTCCTCTTTGATTCGTTACGTATTAGGGCGTGCCGAAAAGTACGACTGGGAAATTCGCATAGTCGACCAGCAGAAAGAGCTCATCGAACGAAAAACGAACGGTCATCCACGGGCAGTTGCGCTTACTTTTGACGCGTTAAATCCAGCCGAGCGGTTACCTGAAATTAAGCGTTCCGATCTTGTCATTTCCATGCTTCCACCTCGTTTTCATCCAGATGTGGCACGCGAATGTATCGCGCACGGAAAGCATTTAATTACTCCGTCGTACATTTCTTCAGAAATGGCTGAGCTAGATGATGAAGCGAAAAAAGCGGGTGTCCTGATCATGAACGAAATTGGCGTTGATCCGGGAATAGATCACATGAGTGCGATGGCCATTATCCACAAACTAAAAAATGAAGGAGCAGAAATTACTGCCTTTAAATCGTTCTGTGGCGGGTTGCTTGCTCCTGAAAGTGATGACAATCCGTGGAATTACAAGTTTACCTGGAACCCAAGAAATGTGCTACTAGCTGGACAAGGTGGCGCTTCTTGTTTCATCGATCATAACGAATACAAGTATATACCATACCATCGACTGTTTAGTCGACTTATTCATGTAAACGTTGATGGTTTTGGTGATTTCGAAGGTTATGCAAACAGGGATTCATTGGCCTACAGAAAAACATACGGTATTGAATCCGTACCTACCATCTTTAGAGGAACTTTAAGGAGACCTGATTTTTCAACGGCTTGGAATGTATTCATCGAATTGGGAATGACAGATGATTCCTACAAAATGGAACGTTCGGAAGAGTTAACACCTCGTAACTTCATCAACGCATTTTTACCGTATGTGCCGAACATGCCCGTTGAAGAAAAATTCAAACTCTTTTTAGGCAAATCTCGTTTGCACCTATTCGAACGGTTTGATTGGCTCGGTTTGTTTGATGGAGAAAAGGTATTTGGACTTCCAGATGCAAGTCCTGCTCAACTCTTGCAGCAACTTCTAGAAACGAAATGGGTATTGAATCCAACAGATAAAGACATGCTTGTGATGGTGCATGAATTCGAATACATAAAAAATGGTAAAACGCATCAAATCTTGTCATCCATGGTGAACATTGGCGAAGATCAAACCTACACCGCTATGTCGAATACCGTTGGTTTACCGGTAGGAATTGCCGCTAAGCTTATTTTACTTGGTAAAATCGACTTGCGTGGCGTTACATTACCCATTCAACCGGAAGTGTACACGCCTATTTTAGAAGAACTTTCAGAATTAGGGATCCAATTCACCGAAAAAGAGCAACTTCTCTCTTAAAGTGGCAAAATTTAAGTACTAACTTTGTTTCCTCAAAAAAATTCCATGTCAAAAGCAGCATACACAATTACCGCAGCACTTCCTTATGCAAATGGTCCGCTTCATCTTGGACATGTCGCAGGTGTTTATTTGCCAGCGGATATATTTGTTCGCTTCTTACGCATGAATCACCATGACGTTGTTTTTATTTGCGGATCGGATGAGCACGGCGCTGCCATAACGTTGCGCGCTAAGAAAGAAGGAATTACGCCGCAAGAAATAGTAGATAAGTACAACGGTATGATTTCCAAGGCGTTTGTTGACTTTGGGATTTCTTTTGATATTTTTCACCGTACATCTGCACCCATTCACCACGAAACGTCTCAGGCTTTTTTCAAACGACTACACGAAAAAGGAAAATTCACTCAAGAAACCAGCGAACAATACTACGACGAAGAATACCAGCAGTTTTTAGCCGATCGCTACATCACAGGGGAATGTCCGAAATGCCAGAATTCCGGTGCGTATGGCGATCAATGTGAAAAATGCGGATCCGATTTAAGTCCAACGGAACTGAAAAATCCGAAGTCAACGTTAAGCGGTAAAACGCCAGTTTTGAAGCAAACCTCGCACTGGTACTTACCGATGCAATTGCACGAAGATTGGTTGCGTACCTGGATTAAAGAAGGCAAGCTTGATGGCGTGCAGCAACACGATCCAAAAACATGGAAAAATCAGGTGATTGGACAGTGCATGTCGTGGATTAATGGTGGGTTACATCCACGTGCCATGACGCGCGACTTGGATTGGGGAGTAAAAGTTCCGTTACCTGATTCAGAAGGAAAAGTCCTATATGTATGGTTGGATGCACCGATAGGATACATTTCAGCCACGAAGCAATGGGCATTAGATCACGGCAAAAACTGGGAAGACTATTGGACAGGGGATCGAAAACTGGTTCACTTCATAGGCAAGGACAACATTGTTTTCCATGCGGTCATTTTTCCTATCCTTTTAAAGGACCATGGTGACCTGATTCTTCCGGATAACGTTCCGGCGTATGAGTTCCTGAATCTGGAAGGTGATAAATTTTCGACCTCAAGAAATTGGGCCGTTTGGTTGCATGAGTACATTGCCGCCTATCCGGACAAGATGGATGAATTGAAATACGTGTTAACAGCCATTGCACCTGAAACGAAAGATGCTGAATTTACTTGGAAAGAATACCAAACACGTGTCAACAGTGAATTGGCCGATATCCTTGGAAACTTTGTAAACCGAGCGCTTGTCCTAACGCAAAAATACTACGAAGGAAAAGTTCCCGCGTGCGGCCATTTAACAAGCGAAGACGAACAAGTCATAGCTGAAATGAAAGCCATTCCTGCGCGGATTGCTCAATTCGTTTACAATTACAAATTACGCGATGCACAGGCAGAAGCGATGAATTTGGCGCGTTTAGGGAACAAATACCTCGCGGATCAGGAACCGTGGAAAGTTGTC
>CANHQC010000276.1 GCA_947462695.1 Flavobacteriales bacterium
CCCGCTTTAAGTGCTGGTTTTCCTAGAATAACTGTATCAACAACAGTTGCTTTCGTGCGCAAACCAACCGCAGGGAAAGCGCCGTTTTGGAACAATTCAAATTCTACTCCAACTGGCAAGTTGATGGTTTCCTTTTGACCGTCAGCATGCTGAACGGTCAATTTACGCCCGTCACGCAGCATTAATCGGTTATTTACATCGCTTACACTAACAACAGATTCACCATTAATGGCAAGGATATTATCTCCTGATTTCAACCCGAACTTTTGCATGTATGGGTGAATGGACATTCCTGATTTTAATTCGGAAGGCGGCAATTGTTCTTCCCCATAAACGAACATCACACCAATATAAATGACAATTCCGAGAATGAGGTTGACGGTGACACCACCAATCATGATGATCAATCGCTGCCATGCTGGTTTTGATCGAAATTCCCACGGTTGTGCAGGTTGAGCCATTTGTTCTTTATCCATCGACTCATCGATCATTCCAGCAATTTTCACGTATCCGCCAAGTGGCAACCAGCCAATTCCCCATTCCGTCTCACCAATTTTCTTTTTGTATAAGGAGAACCAAGGATTGAAGAATAAATAGAATTTTTCTACGCGTGTCTTGAATAAACGAGCAGGAATGAAATGACCTAATTCGTGTAAGATGACTAAAATGGAAAGCGATAAGATAAGTTGAGCGGCTTTAATCCAAAAATCCATGTATGGTTATTTAATGTGAAAAAACAAATATAGCGGTTTAAACGGTAGCGTCCTCCGTGTAATAATCGTTTTGAATGAAGTAGTCGATCATCGCTTCTTTCAAAAGATGTTGTTGTTCGCGATCAGAAAGAGGCGGAAGTTCTTTGTTCAACCTAAAATGTGGCCAATTCTCAGCGTCGCGACCTTCAAAAGTGTAGTAGCCATATGGCTCAAGTAAGGTACAAATAGCAACGTGAAACAAATCCGTTTTTTCACTTTTCGTAAATGATTTGTACCCATTCCCCAACTCATTCACACCGATAAGGAAAAGAATAGCTTGTACATCCATACCTTCGCCGAATTTCTCTTCTAGGTGTTTTTTGAGTCGTTGAAACCTGAGTTCAATGTCGTAATCCATGTGGACAAAAGTACAAAACACGATTTGTATAGCGGTTCGAAACAATCCATTTTACAAGTTGTTTTAACTATATTTGACATAAACACAATTGACATGAAAAATTTCACATACAGATTAGCAGTAGGGTTCCTAGGCCTATTCATCGTTTCAGCGTGCTCGGGAGAAACAACAAATGAAAAAGAAGAAAAAGCAGCGTGTACTTACTCGTTCGACCAAAGTGCGTCAACTTTAGAATGGACAGCATATAAGTTTACCGATAAAACACCTGTAAAAGGTTCGTTTAACGAGATACAATTTGATGGGTTAAATTCAGCAGAAAACACAAAGGATTTAATCCAGTCATTATCTTTTACCATTCAAACATCTTCCGTAGAAACGCAAAACGAGGAGCGAAACGGGAAAATTGTAAAGTTGTTTTTTGGAACAATTGGAACAGCTCAAATTACGGGGAAAGTAAAATCGCTTGGTGCTGACGGAAAAGCAATTGTTTCCATTGCGATGAACAACATCACGAAAGACGTGAAGGGTGAATATACGTTGGACGGTGAGCAATTTTCATTTACTTCGAGTATTGATGTGCTCGATTGGAGCGCAGCAAAAGGAATCGAAGAGTTGAATACGGCATGTAAAGACTTGCATAAAGGAAAAGATGGTGTTTCAAAGTTGTGGTCTGAGGTTGGGTTGTCATTTACAACAACAGTAGTTAAATCCTGCAAATAGTCGAACATTTTCGCGTGAATAACTTTAAAAGCCCATTGATTTCAATGGGCTTTTTTCGTGGTATTTTCGATCAATGAATATTTTGGATATACTGTTGATTATTCCATTGGGATATGCAGGTTACAAAGGATTTCGAAAAGGATTCATTGTAGAATTGTTTACCCTGCTTGCGCTTTTTGTAGGCATTTATGCCGGTATTTATTTGTCTGATGGTGTTACACGCTGGATGCGCGATTCCCTTGGGTGGGATAGTAACTTGTTGCCCGGATTGTCTTTTACGGTGTTGTTTTTGGGATTGGGCGCAATGGTTTACTTCGGTGGAAAAGCGATTGAACAAGTCATGAAAATTGCCCAAATGGGAACGATGAATAAGTTAGCGGGAGGCGTTTTTAGCGTCTTGAAAATGGCCTTTTTCCTCAGTTTAGCGATTTTAATTTTGGAATCATTTGATCAGGAAGAAGAACTGATTCCGGCCTCAGAAAAAAAAGAATCCTTGCTTTTCATTCCATTGGCTCATGTTTCCAAGTCAACGGTACCGGGTATGAAAAACAGCTTGTTAGTCAATTCAGAGGAACGTGAAGATTCTAGCAGTAACGAATCAAAATAGTGATGCTTGTGCAAAGAACCCATTATCAAACGGTTGTTGAACGGCCGGATCATTTGGATTTTTACCACCAATCAATGATTTATTGACTTCTCTAACGTTCATCCATTCAGAAGGAAACGGAACTTCCAACGCATCAAGAGTCAACTTTCCTGTCAACCAATTTTCTTCTTGCTCTTTTCTTAACATCACAGGCATGCGTTTTTTTGTATTGTGAATCTCACTCATTAATTCGTTGGCCTGGCAAGTAATGATCGTAAACGATTTTTTTATCGAGCCATCATTCATCATCCACTGATCCATTAGCCCAGCCATGGAAAACACGTGATCACTTGTTGGAAAGATGAAAAATGGAATCTTATGTTTCTGCATAGTTTGCCATTCATAAAATCCTGTTGAAGGAACAATACACCGATTTCGATCGACCAGTTGACGAAAGCTGGCTTTTTCTGTCAGGGTTTCCATTTTTGCATTTAAGGTATTCGCTGCAATTGCTGAGCAATC
Source organism: Flavobacteriales bacterium (assembly GCA_947462695.1). Classification (GTDB taxonomy): domain Bacteria; phylum Bacteroidota; class Bacteroidia; order Flavobacteriales_D; family Crocinitomicaceae; genus M0103. The sequence continues at coordinate 2,939 of CANHQC010000276.1, forward strand.
GTTTCCATTGTACCAGTGTGGAATCAGTCCCCAATTCATGACTTCGATCGATTCGTTGGATGTAATCACACGCCATGTTGGGAATTGGAAACCGGAAGCAAAGAAAATGGGGGTTTCGGGCAGTGAATCAGGAATGTTGCGCTTGTAACGTTGAGCAAGTTGAATGTTAGAAGACGTGCTTGAATTGCTGTAACACATGAGAATTGATGTCAAATCCGATTAAAACTAGTTAAAGGTCTGAAAAATTGCTTAACTTTGCGGCTTCAATTCGAAGATATGTCGACTGGTATTAAACTTTTTTCCGGAAGGGCATCACAGGATTTAGCTCATCAAATTGCTCAGAAATATGGTATTTCTCTTGGCGATGTGAATGTGTTGGAATTCAGTGATGGTGAATTTCAGCCTTCTTTTGAAGAAACCGTTCGAGGTCAATTTGTATTTCTTATACAATCGACGATGCCGCCTTCAGATAACTTATTTGAGTTATTGTTGATGATTGATGCTGCCAAGCGCGCTTCAGCACGACAAATTATTGCGGTAATACCCTACTTCGGATTTGC
>CANHQC010000277.1 GCA_947462695.1 Flavobacteriales bacterium
ATGATTTCATTCAATTTCGCTTCATCAATCAATTCAGTTACAGGAATTCCAGAAACAGTCGTATATCTTGGAAGCGGAACCATTGTGTCTCCGTGTCCACCCATTAATACTGCCTGAATATCTTTTGGAGAAACATTCAATTCCATCGCGAGGAATGAACGGTAACGTGCAGTGTCTAGAACCCCGGCCATACCAAAGACACGCTTTGAGTCTACTTTAGCTGTCAAGTAAGCACAATAAGTCATGACATCTAACGGATTCGAAACGATAATGATAATTGCTTCAGGAGAATGCTTAATGACATTTTCAGTTACTGTTTTGACGATGCCCGCATTCGTAGCGATCAAATCATCTCTTGACATTCCCGGCTTGCGTGGCAAACCTGATGTAATTACTACTACATCTGAGTTAGCTGTTTTGGAGTAATCATTTGTAGAACCGATTGTTCGAGAATCATACAAATTGATTGGAGAGGTTTCCCAGATATCCAATGCTTTTCCTTCTGCGAAGCCTTCTTTAATGTCTAACAAGACAATTTCATTCGCAATTTCTCTGTGAGCCAAAACATCTGCACATGTTGCACCGACATTTCCTGCTCCAACTACCGTTACTTTCATTGTATTTTATTTTGTTTTGTACTACGTTTGTGACAAGGCGAAATTAGCATTTCTTCAGCAATGAAAAAGGGAATTACAGCTTATTTTTCGCTTGAAACAATCAAATCATTAAAAGACAGGCAACCGTTACAACATTTGGGCGTCTTTTGAATAACTGAAATGTGGAGAATAGAGAGAAGTTTCGAGAAATTGTAGAAGGGTGCATCGCGAACAATCGCAAGTGCCAGGAACAATTATTCAAACTTTTCTATGGAAAGATGCTTTCGGTTTGTATACGTTACATACCGGATCGCGACAGTGCGCAGGAAGTACTTCAGGAAGGATTCATTAAGGTCTTTGATAAAATTGGAGCATTCGATCACAAGGGAAGTCTGGAAGGTTGGATAAGGCGAATTGTTGTGAATACAGCAATTGATCATATCAGAAAGTCTAAAAAAGATCCATTTCGAACAGATCAAGATGACGATTTCAAACTTGGCGCAAGTGATCCAATGGTGGAAATGGAAGAATTGCAGCTTTTAGAGTTAAAAGCAGAGCTTGCAATGGAAGCCATTCAACAACTCTCCCCGGCATACCGAACCGTGTTCAGCTTGTATGTACTTGAAGATTATTCACACAAGGAAATTGCTGAAAAACTGGGGATTAGTGAGGGTACATCCAAATCAAATTTAGCAAAAGCTAAAATGAATTTACAACGAATATTGATTGAAAAATATAGCTATGTCGAACAAGGCAAATAAACCGCTAGAGGAACTTTTTAAATCAGCATTGAAGGAACATCAAATGCCCTATGACCCTTCAGCTTGGAGAGCAATGTCTTCCAAACTGGACGCGCAGTTACCGGTGCATGGAAAATCCAAATGGCCATGGTTTCTGGGTGCAGCATCTGCTATTGGCATAGTTACCGTTAGTTTACTCTACTCCCCCTCACCTGAGAAAACAGCTCAAACAAAGTTGAGTACCCCAAAAGTGAATGAAAAGGAAAGTATAACTGACAAGAAGAAAATAAACAAAACCTACACATCCGGTAATCAAGAACAACTTGAACTACTCACACCAGCTTTGCCAAAATTAATACAGTGTGGTATTCAACCTACTCTTGAAATTGCTCCTAGTTTAGAAAACGATGTACTGGTTAATGAGCCAAAAATCGCCACTGAAAATGTTGTGCAAATTGGAGGTACTGACATCGCCAATTCTCCAGCAGTTAATTTAAATCAGGTTGATGTATGGGAGAACCTGAATGTGCCATCAATTTGTTTGGGTGAATCACACACAATCAACAACAAAAATTCAGTTGACGTACTTATCCGCGATGCGTATTCGAATGAAATTGTGGTACCAGCCTCTTCCTCCTATTCATACACTGCACTGCATGAAGGTAAACATGAGGTACTAATCGCAAATTCGAAAGTCTCAAAAGAAACGTTCACCGTTAAAAGTGCACCACAACTTGCCTTGCAATTGGATAATGACCTGATTTACGAGAAAGGTCTACCTACTACCATACTAAGTGCTAATTCCACTGGATCAACGGTTGAGTGGTACTTAAATAACAAAATGTTATCAACCGAATCGTCGCAGTTGAAGGTTCATCTTTTCACTAAAGGCTCCTATACATTTAAAGCCAGTTCAATGAATGAATCTGGATGCAAAACAGATGCTCTACGCACCTTGTTCATTGATGATGAGTACAATCTTCTTGCTGTAAATGCGTTTGATCCGCAATCCGTCGACAATAGAAAGAATGCGTTTATGCCTTATGCATTAACTGTTCGTGAAGTTGATTTTGAACTGATTATTATTGACCCGAAAGACGGTGCAGTTGTTTTTGAAAGTAATGATGCGACTCTCCCTTGGCGTGGTCAAGATAAACGAAACGGACAATTGGTTGAGGCTTCAAAAACTTTTATTTGGCGCGTTATTCTATCCAATCCGCAACCCGGAGAGAAATCAGAATACAAGGGGACGATCGTGCGGTTGTAAAAACGCTAGGATAAGTTAATGTTCGGAATAGCAGATAACAACAGTTGTCTCTCCTCTTCTAACTTGCATTGCCATGAATTAATTGCGGTCTCATCTGTTGTGAGCGGTTTATGTTGTTCCATTTTCCGATAACGATTGACCTTCTCGATGAGTTTTCGCGTTTCTTCATTCGCAAACGCATTCAATAACTCATTCCAAATGCACTCTACTGCTTCATCTGATGGGTGAACACGGTCTCTTTTAAAGAATCGGTAATCCCTTAGTACATCCATTATGTATTCATACGAAGGAAAATAGCTCGCACATTCATTGTTCTGGACAAGTTCATGGACAGCCTTGATTAATTCAGCTTTGCCTCGGTTATTTTCAATTAGCCCATCCCTCACATGCCGAACAGGACTAACTGTAAAAACGACCGTCAACTGCGGAAATTGCGCATTTATTTTTTTTAAAACAGCATCAAAAACAGTGACTATTTCCTCGGATTTCACGAGTCTTTTAACGAAATCGGTCGAAGGAAATTTATGGCAATTCGCGACAATTCCATAATCCTCTCTTTCATATCCCCAAGCCGTGCCGAACGTAATAAACAAATGGCTGGCATTTTTCAACCGATCAATCCAAATCGATTTCACTTGATCGACATAATCCAACAATTCATTGTAAGAGGATAAATTCACTGCGGTAGAAGCTTCCCATGATGAAAAACGCCAATTGCGTTCAATTAAATGATCTTGAGGCAAGTCGTTGTTGGAGCAACAAAACTCAATAAATCGAGCGATTGGTAAAGGATGAAAAATTGTTCCCATTGGATTGCTATCAACATGAAATCCAGAATTGGCAAACTTTTGCGCGATTTCATCCGAAAAACAACTTCCAAGCAAA
>CANHQC010000278.1 GCA_947462695.1 Flavobacteriales bacterium
GACAGGTTTAATTTGGCGTGATTTCAATTTCGTGAAAGGAATTCCACATGGGAAACATACTGTTTACGATTCAAATGGTCAGGTGAACTCGCTGTTGACCTTTGATCACGGCGTCTTAAATGGTCCGTATCTAAGAACACGTGATTTTTATGATTATGGCTTAGGGGAATGCATTGAGAAAGGGTCATATGAAAATGGAATAGAAAAAATGGATACGCCACCTTGTTCGGTGGAGTAGGTTGTTTTGATTCAAAAACACATGATTTACTTAACGATAAAAAGCTTTTCCATTTTGATATGATTCACTGTCTTTATTGTCAATATATAACTACCTGGTGGGATTTCATCGGTTTCAATTTCAACAACTGAGGCATTGATACTTAACGCTTTAATATATTGACCAAAACTGTTGGTGATGGCCAACGATTCAATCAACTCATTACTTTTAATGAAGAACGCTGATGAAGTCGGATTGGGGTAAATGACTAAGTCATCCGTTGACAATTCTTTCTTACCAACAACGTCTATCAATCGCCAGGTTTCGTTGAAACGTGTATCGGTTGATACCCCCGTTGTATAGTAGAAATCATTTTGGACCAAAAAAGCGCATCCGCCTTTGCGAGCAACACTTGAAAAATCTGGTAGAATATGAATTGACAAATCAGCTAAATCAATACGTTCGAATGACGTCAACAGTTCATTGGAAGGAGAAAGTCCACCGAAAAGAAACAAGGTGCTATCCGTTTGTGCACTACCTACATATGCGCGTTGTCCCAAGTTGATATTCGGAAGAATTGTCCAAGAATCAGTGATTGATTCATAACTCCAAACAGCTGAATTATAGTCCGTTTGATTGTTCAGGTTGTTTTTACCGAGTCCAATAAATCCGATGTCTTGATAAGTAAATGCAACTCCTCTCCAGATACCGTCAAAGGGCAAATTGTTTTTTTGAATCCATGCCTCATTAATGAAATCATAACACCAAACTTCATTCAGAATAGCCGCATCATTTCTTCCGCCAATGACATAAAGCGCATCCTGAATAACGAATTGAACCATTCCTCCTCGGCCTGCTGAAGGTAACGGGTTTAAGGCTGTCCAAAGATCAGTTAAAGGGTCGTAGCACCAAAAGTCATTTTGATAATTTCCTGCACAATCGACTCCTCCAAAAAGATAGCCTTTTCCATTCCATGAAACGGTACTCACATATTGTCGTTCTTTTCCGGGCGGAAGAGATGCAATTGTACTCCAGTTCAAGGTTGATTCATCAAAACTGTAAAAGTCTCGTGTACATCCAAATCCGACTTCACGACCTGTTCCAACATAGTGCTTGGTTCCAATCGAGAAATGAGTTCCATCATCTCTTGGTGTTCCTGGAAATGAAAGAGTTTGTTCCCATGTCTGCCCAAAACAGCAAAACATTGAAACGAATGTGCAAATTAGAAGTAAATACTTCATTTAAAGAATGGTAAATAACGAGGAGACTAACGAGAACTTCGAGTGTTTAGTACAACTAGTAAAAAGTAATGCAACTAAACTCAATTCTTGGCAAACTTCAATTTATACTCTTGCTCCTGATCGGATAACAAAATAACATACCAACCGGTTGCTAAAGATTCAATTGAAATGTTGTTTTTGAATAGACTCTTTTGAAGGACTTGCCCCAAGTGATTAAGTAGCACCATATCCCCGTCGAAATCCTCCGGAAGACCATGAATAAATAGTTCACCTGAAGCTGGATTAGGATAGATTGAAACTTGAGGATATGGTTGTTGGTTTTCGACCAAGTCAGCGGTACTATACAAGAGCAGACACGTGTCTATGTTTCCCATGTCATCCATATAACTGAATACCGCTGTGTAAGGAGAACAATTCGGTTGTCCGATAAGCGTAATTGGATAGTCCTGTGTCGTTTGACCTATTTGTCCAAACCAGAAAGGACTACCTGTTGCAATTGTGTCGCCGTTACAGTCCAATACTGCAGAAATAAACGTATAACCCACAAATACTGAATCTGGAGCTGTAAATTCAACGCTTACCTGATAGGTTGAAGGATCGATGGTATCTTGGTAGGATCCGGTTATAGAAAAATCGGAACAGAAGGAATTTTGACTGTATCCTGAAAAACAAAAACAGCAGCTAGTGAGCAGTATAACGATTAAATTATTTTTCATGGTGCGAATATAACGACTTTCGAATTGCTGTTAGATTTGAAGTTGTTGGAATGTTTATGCCGCCCTTACAGGGCTTATTGGATCGAACCAGTTTCCAAACGACGGACAAAATCCATCGTTCGGATATATCGCCCTTAAAGGGCTATAATCGAATGAAATCGACATAGTCTCCAGCTCTGAAAGAGCGGAATTACCTAATATCGGGAGAATCCCGATGTTAGAGAGACACACCTCAATTCAAGTCCTGAAGGGATGGAATACCTAATCCCAAAACTCACATCAAAGAAACCACACAGCATGAATATATCACCCTTAAAGGGCTATAATCGAATGAAAGCGACATAGTCTCCAGCTCTGAAAGAGCGGAATTACCTAATATCGGGAGAATCCCGATGTTAGACACACACACCTCAATTCAAGTCCTGAAGGGATGGAATACCTAATCCCAAACATACCGCTCATCGAAAGGCACATCATACTCTATCAAAAACTCCCTGTATTCATCCTGAAAAGCTCTAATTCCATGATGTGCTTTTTGGTTAGCAATGTAATTTGACACGACGGATACATCAGAAGGCTTAACAGAAAAAGCTCCATACCCATCTTGCCAATAAAAAGTGCTGTATTTATTACCTTTTGTTTTAATCCATTTAGAGGAATGCGCTTTCAACTCTGCCATTAATTTAACCAATGTGATTTTCTTAGATAACATACAGAGAATATGTATGTGGTTCGTGTATCCTCCTACTTTAATTACAGGACATTCAAGGCTGTTGCAAATTCCACCAATGTAACTATAGAGCTCTAATTCAATTTCCTCATCGATTAAATGCTTACGGTGTTTCGTGCTGAAAACAATGTGAATGTAATTCTTTACAAGTGACTGTCCCATAGTAATATCGCCCTTTCAGGACTAGGTTAGTTGTTTAGTTCAAACGATGGAGGAAATCTATCGTTTGTTAAATCGCCCTTACAGGGCTGCAGATGAAGCAATTTATGCGGTTTATAGCTCTGAAAGAGCGGAATCCCTAATCCCAAACTACTTTCATCAACCATTCACAAGGTTCTACCCTGTAAAAGGCAAATCAATTTATCAAATTTTAAACTGAATGAGTGGATTTAGTCAACTAATTTCAACCAAATTAAATCAAGATTTCCAGAAAAGTTAACTGAACATTTTTTAACTCAACACGCCGTATAACTAACTTTTGCCAATTGAATTGGAAATCATAAGCGTATTAACTAAGTCAGCGCGTTGAATTTTATTCGATCATCACTTTAAATACGTGATCTTGAAATTGCAGGTAATA
>CANHQC010000279.1 GCA_947462695.1 Flavobacteriales bacterium
CAATCAATGTTGGCTTGATGATTTCCATGGAGATGGGTACTTCCTCCACTTTTTGCTGCCTTCTTCCTGCTGAAACCACAACTGTACTGATCACCTTCACGGGAACTTCGAGTGAAATAACGTATTCCCCTGATTTTTTCACCTCAAGCGTGTCAGAAAGAAAAGAGGTCATACTTGTCACCAGTGTTATAGGGTAGGTAACAATATTTAATGTAAAGTTTCCATCGATGTCTGTTAGTGTTCGTTCACCGGAACTAGCAACGATTTTTGCTCCAACAATTGGCTCTTTGGTATCTTGTTGGATAACCTTTCCTGTTAGTTGACTAAATGCCATGAAAGGAAGCAATAGAATAAGTAGTAAGTGATGTTTCATTCTAGTTTAGATTCGTTTGAGCAATGGTCGAATGTACGATTTTTTCCTGAAAAGAGGAAAGGCTAAAGCCTGAACTGCAACTGAAGCATAAACGTGCGCGGTGCTTGTATGTCAGCTGGACGACTGGTATACTCCGTGTTAAATAAGTTGTTGACGATAAAGTTTAATTTGATTTTATCCAATAAAGTGTATCCGATTCGAGCGTCAAAAACGAGGTTGCCACCATTGAATCGCTGACGGTAATCAGATAGTCCCGGAAGTACAAATAATTCATCTCCTGTAGGATTTAAGTCCTCTAAAAACACCCGATCAATGTTGCGCATGAAACTGTTGTACCGCATAGAGAATCCAAGGCTGTATTTTTTATAATTCAATTCTACATCTGCCTTTGCTAAGTGATTGAATCGGTACTTTAACATAGTTGTAGTGGTATCTGAAGACATGAGTACATAGTTGGGGTCATTATTCAGGCTTACTGGTTTCATGTAGGTGTAACCCAATAAGGTAACGACTTCAACAGGGCCAATTTTCCCAGAAGAATTGAATGAAATTTCGACCCCAGTGATGCGTGCGCGTTCGGCATTTTTCGCTTTAAACCCAACCCAATTGGTTAAGTTATCAGGGGTTAAAACGATCGTGTCTGGATTGTACACACCAAATGTATATTCAATCATGTTGTCGTATTGATTGATAAAACCGGCGATATCAATCATTCCCTTCCATTCCCCTAACCGAACGATTTGTTTAATACCGATTTCGGCTGCCCATCCTTTTTCAGGTTGTAAATCGGGATTTGGAAAGATAATCACACCGCCATTTGATGTGGCTGCGTAACGTTCTGCCACAGATGGGAATCGGATTCCTTGGCCATATGACGCGCGGAGATGCGTGCTTTTTGTTGCTGCGTAATGCAAGCCCGCCCGAAAAATGGGATAGATAGGTAAGATGACGGATGAATCTTTACCTAAAATGAATCTCGAATCTCCTTGTTGACCGTCCATGTCGAAGTACTCCAATCGTGTCCCAAACGTGAAATCTAGCGACTTCCACTTCTGTTCAAATTGTCCGTAAAGTGCATAATTTCGTGACACGTGATCACCAAACACAGGGCTAATGATGATATTATCGGTTGATGTTACTCCGGCAGAAAGGTTGGACCGGTTGTTCCACTGTTTTTGGAATTGATAATTCGCAAAGTACATTTCTGCTTTTGCCGATGCGTAGACTTGCGATTCATTTCCTGTGGAAACGAGGTAATAGCGTGTTTTCAGCTCGTGTTTATTCTTGTGTTTATCGGTGAACTTAATGTAAGGATCTACATTCACGCGAATAGATGCCTGCTTCGTGATGGTTGAACTAGGTTGAATCGCCCCTAGTGAATCTCCTTGCGCCACGTACCCCAACGAATCACTATGCCATAAAATGAAGTTGCCGGTGTATTGGTATTGCGCGTTATAAAACACACCAATCTTGAGGTTGCTCAGCTTTTGCGGTCTAAAAACGAATGAACCTCCAAAACGCGCACGCTCTTCAACTTCACCTTGACGATACCCTTCGCTTGTGAACCCATTTGCAGAGAGCGTAAAACCAACTTGCTTAAACATTTTACCATAGAACACATCAGCGGTGTGAAACAGTGGATTTTTCGACCACCATTTCAAGCTTTCGCGCTTTGGGTTTCCGTATAATCCTGATTGTACCTTGACAAATAGTTCTCCTTTTCTTAAGGGGTCTTTTTCATTCATAGAAATAATACCATTGAGCGCACCACTTCCGTAAAGAACTGATGAAGCTCCTTTGATCACTTCAATTTGCGAGGCATTCTCCATTGGTACTGAGTTCCATTTGATATCCCCAACATCGGGAGAAACCATGGGAATACCGTTCCATGCTAATAACACACGGCTTCCTGCGCCATATGAATAACCACCACCACCGCGAATACTGACTTGTCCATCCATGGCAAATACTCCAGGACTTTGATTGACAGCCTGTTCGAGATCAGTAATTCCTTTATTATTGATGAGTTCAGGTTTAATAATTTCCATGGAAATACTTACCTCTTCTACTTTTTGGGCTCTTTTACCAGCAGAGACAACAACGGCGTTCATTTCACGAACTTCAGAGGGGAGGAGATAAATAGTCACTTCTCCCGGTTGTTTTACAAGGAGTGTATCTGTTTCAAAACCTTCTTTTTTCGTAACCAAGCGAATTGGAAATACAGTAGCGTCTAAAGTAAACTTCCCCGATTCATTTGAAACAGCTATTTGTTTGTTGTTCAAGTAAATACCTGACTGAGAAACAGCTGATCCATCCTTTTTATTTAGGACAGTACCACTAAGCTGTGCATATGAGCTTGAGCTAACAAAGATACTTGTTACAAGGAGGATAAAGCGTAGCATGTGTAGTCTTTCGGGCAAATAATTGTTACAAAAATAAAATTAAAATCATGCGGAAAACCAGTTGGGAAGTTGTAACTTCAAGAAACAATTAAACCGGTTTTTAAATGAATGATCTACGCATTTACCAAATTGCCTTATCCCAGTTGCAAGGTATCGGCCCTAGAAAGGCCATAAAATTGGTATCAATTGGCGATGAAATAGAACGTATTTTTCACGATTCCATTCCCCAATTAAGTCGAAAAACAGGAATTCGGGAGTCCATTATAGCTCAAATGAAGCGGGAAGAAGCTATTGAACGTGCCCGACTTGAGGTTGCATTTATGGAAAAAAATGGGATACGGGTTCATTACTTTTTGGACGATGATTATCCTAGACGGCTGAAGCAATCTTCTGACGCACCGATTGTAATATTCAGTTATGGAAATGTAGAAATGAATCCAAAGCGCACAGTTTCAGTCGTAGGAACTCGAAAAGCTACGCCATACGGTTTTGCATTGTGCCAAGAATTTATTCAGGGAGTTAAAGATGCAGAAGTTCAAGTTATTAGTGGATTAGCTTATGGTATTGACATTTGTGCCCATTTAGCATGTGTGCAGCAAGGAACACCAACTGTTGCCGTTTTAGGTCATGGATTGGATCGAATTTATCCATCTGCTCATCGAAAAATTGCCAATAAAATGGTGG
>CANHQC010000280.1 GCA_947462695.1 Flavobacteriales bacterium
GTTGAAGCAATTGGAGACCATGTGCAAGTTAATTCCATCCGTAACTTTTTGGCGCGAAGTGGTGACACGTTGGAGATAAAGAAGACAACAATAGGAAGGGTAAAGAAGAAATACGTGCCACTTATTCAGCAGGCAACCGCATTTGCAAAAAAACAGATTGGTGAACCGTATGACGATGAATTCCTATTGAAAAATGGCGAATGGTACTGCAGTGAATTGCTCTATGAATCCTTCAAAGTGGCTAACAATAACTCAGACTTTTTTAAATTGGAACCAATGACTTTCAAAGATCCTAAAACGGATACTTTTTTTCCCGCCTGGGTGGAATACTACAAGCAACTCAACGCTGAAATTCCAGAAGGTGAAGCAGGAATTAATCCTGGCCTAATTTCAAGATCATCAAAAATTCAGATCATAAACACCGAGCGAATCAACTTCTAAGTCGGGCAGAAAACACTAAAAACTTACTTATCGATGAACGAGGTATAGTATTTTCAATTTAGTTGTTGTTTAGCTACTGAACATGAACTCAATTCATTTTGGTGCCGTAAGCTGATCTGAAGCATAAATCGATTTTAGTCGTGCAAATAAATCTGCAAGATTCTTTCATATAGAGCGAATCTCATTATACCTTTGTCTTACACACCCAAAGAATAACGTATTATGTCAGATCGAATGATAATTCAACAGTGCTTCATAGTCAACGAAGGAAAAATTGAAAAGAAAGATGTACTCATCGAGCACGGAAAAATTGCCCAAATTGATGACTCAATTACATTAGCAGGCGTTCAGACAATTGATGCAACTGGCAAGTATTTATTGCCAGGGATTATCGATGGGCAAGTACATTTTAGGGATCCGGGCCTCACACACAAAGCGGATATTTCCTCTGAAAGCAAGGCTGCTGTAGCTGGTGGTGTGACCTCATTTATTGATATGCCGAATACCGTTCCGAATGTACTTTCATTGGAAATTTTAGAGGAGAAATATGCTATTGCGGCTCAAAAATCACTAGCGAATTATGCTTTTCTACTCGGCGTTAACGGCGAAAACCTTGATTACGTCTGTGGAATAGATACAAGTAAACTGCTTGCCGTTACAGATGATGGCCTTTATTTCACGAAAAAAGGAAATCTCTTGGCAGATAATCCTGAAACATTGGAACGGTTGTTTTCAGGTTGTGATGCAATTATTGCTATTCATTCAGAAAAAGAGGCAATAATTGAAGCCAATGAAGAAGCATTTAGAGCGAAATACGGTGAAAATGTACCTATTTCTTGCCATCCGCAAATCAGAAATGAACAAGCTTGCTATGAAGCAACAGAACAAGCCATTAAATTGGCCGAAAAATACAATGCACGGCTTCATATCTTGCACCTTTCTACTGCAGCTGAGACCTCTCTTTTCAGAAATGACATCCCATTAAACGAAAAACGCATAACTACAGAGGTATCCGTTCATCATTTGTGGTTTACCGACCAGGATTATGAAAAACTAGGCGTCAAAATCAAATGGAATCCAGCCATTAAAACGCAAAAGGATAAAGATGGACTTCTTCAAGCCTTGATTGATGATCGAATTGATATCATAACTACTGATCATGCACCTCACCTTATGGAAGAAAAGAATAAACCTTACTTTCAATCCATGTCCGGTGCGCCAATCATTCAGCACTCGTTGAATATCATGATCGAATTTTATAAAAAAGGTCAACTTTCGCTCGAGAAAATCGTGGAGAAAATGTGTCATAATCCCGCCATTCTATACCAAATTTCAAAGCGTGGATTTATCCGTGAAGGTTATTTCGCTGATTTAACCCTCGTGGATTTGGATCAATCGTGGACAGTCGCTCAGGACAATATTTTATTCAAATGTGGTTGGTCTCCATTGGAGGGAACAACATTCGGTAGTAAAGTCACGCATACATGGGTAAATGGAAACTTGGTTTTTGAAAATGACCAATTTCATTCAGAACACAAAGGAATGGCTCTTGAAAAAATCGTCTAACACCAACCATCTATTCACACAATCGGTAAAATTTAGCACATGAAAATCCAAACATTACAACTTGTCGAAACTGCCGCACTGATTGTGTTATATGTACTTCTCTTGTTTGCTACTCGAACGATAGTCAGTAAATCTTTGCGAAAGACATTAACACAACCGGGTAGAAGAAAGATTATAATAAAATCAATAAATCTACTAACAACGCTAATCATTGGAATTATTATTGCCAGTATTTGGGGCTTGGAACAACATGAAATTGCTGTTTTTGCGAGTACGGTAATTACGGCGTTGGGTATTGCATTTTTTGCACAATGGTCGTTGTTATCGAACATTACTTCAAGTATCATTTTGTTTTTTAATCACCCCTTAAAAATTGGTGATCATATTAAAATTTTAGATAAAGAATTTCCATTTGAAGGCGAGGTAACGGAAATGGCTTTTTTCTTCATGCATATCCAAACCACCGAAGGTGAGCTTGTCACCATCCCCAATTCAATAGTCTTGCAAAAATCCATATCCATTATTCATACAAGCGAGAGCTTATGAGTTATTTCTGGACTGTACTGTTTTTTGCGTTAGGAATAAGTCCTCTTTACGCCCAACAGAATGGACTAGGAACCTGGAATATCCTTAATGTTAAGTGCGCGTTTAGTGATAAATTGAGCCTATTTGGCGAAGGACAAATCCGTTCCTTAAAATTTTACGACGATTTCCATTACCATGAATTGAAAGGCGGAGTCGACTATAAACTTTTTCCAAATATGCGGTTGGCCATTGCCGCAGGAAGCTATCAAACATACAAAGAAGGTGGAAACTTCGTGACTCCAAAAAACAACGACGAATTCAGGATTTGGCCCCAGCTTACGCTCAATCAATCGGTTGGTAAGTTTAAGATTGAACAACGTTACCGTGCAGAATTTCGATTTACCAGTAACGGTTACCGCAACCGGTTCCGCTACAGGGTTGGAATAAGTTTACCTTTTGGAAAGAAAACGAATGGCTATCAACCTTTTCAGGTCAGTGCGAATAACGAATTATTTTTCACGAATAACGAACCTTACTTTGAACGAAACCGGTCATCTATTTCATTGTCCTATCGCTTTTCTAAAATCCTGTCAATTCAAGTTGGTTACTTGCATCAATTTGACTATAAAATCAACGATGAAACTGGTCGCGATTTTTTACAAGTTGGTTGTTTTCTGGAATTTTCGCGGGTGAAGAAAACAACGAATTAATTTGAATCATCAGATTAAGAAATGAAACTAAAAACGATTGCTTTATTATCTTTCCTTCTTTTGACCAATTTTGTGAAGGGCCAACAAGACGAGTTTGCCCCATTGGATAAATCAAACTTTATCATTCTCAGCTACCTCATTTACAGTGATCAACTCGTTATAAAAGTTGATCAACTGCCAGAGGCGATGGAATGGTCGCGGATGATA
>CANHQC010000281.1 GCA_947462695.1 Flavobacteriales bacterium
GATTTCAAAAGGTATAAAAGCAGGTGTCTATCATGGTGGAATGAATCAACAAGAAAGAAAAGCCATGTTAACTGCATGGTTAGAAGATACAAACCGTGTTATGGTAGCTACGAATGCCTTCGGAATGGGTATAGATAAACCTGATGTGCGGTATGTCCTTCATTACGAGTTACCCATTTCACTTGAAGCCTACTTTCAAGAGGCCGGAAGGGCAGGAAGAGACGGTAAAGAATCAGTTACACTGGCATTATGGAATAACAAGGAGCTTGAAGAACAGAACAATCGTTTGAAGCAACAATTTCCTGAAATTGACCGAATTAGAATAATTTATCAATCGCTGTGTAACTTCCTGAAAATAGCGATTGGCTCAGGACTTAGTGAATCCTATCCGCTTGACATTTCAACTTGGTGCAAGGCATTTCAGTTGGAAGCCCAAGAAGCCTATTATGCATTGAAATTGTTGGAGATGAACGGCAATATTTCATTTTCAGAAGGTTTTTTTCAACCCACAAAAATTCGTTTTGCCATCGGATCAACAAGCCTTTATAACTTTCAACTTAATCATCCGAATCTTTTGCCTTTGACCACGTTAATCGTGCGTTCTTATCCAGGTATATTTGATGAATTCAAATCAATTCATGAGGAAGAAATCATCAAACGTTTAGACGTGTCAAAGGCTGTGTTTAAAGAAATGCTCAAGCAGCTTGAACAGTATGGAGTGATAGATATTTCTTGGTCCACCGATTCCCCAACCGTTACATTCTTGACAGAACGTTTGCCGTTGGATCGATTAGTAATTTCACCCGTCACATATTCGGAACGAAAAAAAGCCGCTCAAGATAAACTGGCAGCTGTTCATGACTTTGTAAGCTCCAAGAATTGCCGTTCAGTCCAATTGATTCGATATTTTGGTCAGGAATCTGATCCTTGTGGAAAATGTGATTCCTGTATAAAAAACGCGTTGATTAAAGATGAATCGCAGGAATGGCGAAAGAAAATTGAGCACCACTTGCGGCAACAGAAATCGCTTGATGAACTGGTTGTTGAAACAGGCATACCGGCAGAATTAGTTAAAGATTTCCTTAAAGAAATGCTTGCAGAGAAACTCCTTATTTACGAGAACGGTAAGTACGTACGACCGAATTAATCCCTTTGGACCAGCGTATTTTTCAGCGTATGCACTTCTTGCTGCAATGCCTGAATGGAGCGGCTCAATCCTTGGTCATCCATGCGTACTTCAGGCAATTCGGGTGAAATGTAATTCACAAACTTCCATATTTCGAGAATATCATTGGCATGGACCAAATAAGGCGCATAGAACGTGTTTGTCGAACAAAGTTGAAACGATTGATCCGTTTCTAAAAGATTATGTACGATCTTAAAGACAATACCCTCATCCTTAGTTACAACTATACATGGTGTTCCTGAACGAACGGACATCCAATTTTGTACATATTCAGCCACGACATACGATCCTTCAACAACCGGTGGCATGGAATCTCCTTGTATAGGAAAAGAACGGTACTTTTTCTGCTTGCTCAAAAAGGGAAGGTAGAATGTAGGAAGTACTTTAAGGTAATCTGGGTCAGCATATCCAGAGGTATACCCCGCACTGGCCTTCATTGGTACAAGTTCAATGAGTTCCTCATCGTTTGCATCAACAACGGTAGTGAGAACGCGTAACTTTTGTCCTTTAAGGTCAACATTTGTTCCTGAAAGCAATTGATTTAATTCTTTTTCTGAAAGTTGAGAAAAATCTTTTTTCAGCAAAACGTCAATCGAGACTTTATAAAAATCACTGAGTTGGACCATACCTTCTAAGCTCGGATGGGCTACCCCATTTTCGTAACCACTATATGTAGAACGCGTCCATGATAATGCTTGTGCGACTTCCTCTTGCGACATTTTTAGGCGCTTTCTCAACAATTTGATATTTGTACCGATTGAAACCATAGTGAGTTTTTTATCAAAAATAATCTTTTTGATTAATATGTAAACATAAAAAAGGTGTATTTTTAATCAATTAGACTTTAATCGAATGGGTTGTTTCATCCAATCCGCATATTCTGCAATAAATTTTGCACCGAAAAAGATGATTTGAGAACTGTAGTAAACCCAAGCAAGTAAAATAAAAAGTGAACCGGCGATTCCTCCTCCTTTTGAACCAAAAAAGAAATTCAACAGGTAAAAATTGATGAGCAATTGACCCAGATACAACAGTATTCCAGTAAAGAGTGCGCCCCAAAAAGCCAATTTCCAGTTGATCATTCCATCGTGTACGAATTTGAAAATGATGACAACGACTCCCGCATTACCTAGAATACTTATCACATGTTGCAATCCACTTGAAAGGAAGACATCCCAAAATGATTGATGACCTACATACTGATCCAATAAGGAAATAAGAAAGCTCTGAATAAAATACAGCGCAATCACACCTATGGTTATCCCTCCTATTATGAGTAGTGAAATCAACCGAAAAACGATGTTTTTAACGATTTTCTTTCGCTTTGAAAGTGTCTGTATATCAATACCATAAAACCAATTGATACTTGATCGCAAACAGGAAAACACGGCCGTACTTGTTACGAGTAAAAAAAGAATACTGATCAATTCCATTCCCCAATTACCCTTTGTCAAATTAAGCGACTTGACAAAAACAAGAATTCCATCTACATCATTCAACCCAACTTTTGATTGCAAGACATATTTAACCACTTTTAAAACGGCATCTTGACCGACAATCCTACCAGCAATCGAAATGGATAAATACAAAAGTGGAACCATTGCAAAGACGGTATAATATGCCAATGCTGCGCCATGAAACAATGAATCCGCTTCAAAAAAAGATCGAAAGGTCTTTTTAATTAATTGCGGCCAATCCTTCAGCGGAATGCTAGGCGTTTTTTTTGATTTGGATAAATTCAACATGTTTCAATGACTTCAGGCTGTACAAGGTAATTAACTCATTTTTCATCGTGCGGAAAACAGTATGAAGAATTGGACCGTGAAATTGTTCGTGCAGAAACTCTACTCGAATCGAATCGCTGTTTTTTTCATCATTTATGGCTTCAAATTCATCTGGCCGGAAGTATGTACGCTTACCATTTAGCATCAAACTATTGACGTGTCCAAACAAGCGGGCTTCCTCTAATGTCCTGTAACCATAATACATTTTGCGGGGAACACCTCCTCGTTGAATAATGCCATTTTTCATTAATACGATGCGATCTGATAAACTCAACACATCCGAGCCGTCATGTGAAACCAAAATAATGGTTGTTCCCCTCACCTGCTTCAATTCAATCAAATAGGTGATTAACTTCAAGCGAAGCCTTCCATCCAAATGGGAAAAAGGTTCATCCAACAACAACACTTTCGGTTCTCTTGCTAATGCGCGAGCTATGGACAAACGCTGCTGCTCTCCTCCCGACAAGGTATGC
>CANHQC010000282.1 GCA_947462695.1 Flavobacteriales bacterium
ATCTCCTGTTGTCGCATTTATTGAACAAGTACCATTCGATGGATTTGAGATAATAGCAAGTGAGCTTATATTTATTTGATTTTCAGGATCAACATCATTGGCTAACACATCGATTACAACAGGTAGATTCATATCGGTTGTTGCATTGTCGTTATTCGCAATCACCTGATTGTTTCCGACTATTACTTGATTTACAGTCACTGTTACAGTTGCTTGATCACATGACACAGGTGTTCCTCCATCACAGATTGAATAGGTAAACACATCCGTTCCAAAATAGCCCGCATTTGGCGTGTATGTTATTTGTCCCGTTGCTGTATTTACACTTACAGTTCCATTTGTTGGATTGGATACTATTGATAGAGACGAACTGTTGATTGCATTTTCAGGATCCGTATCGTTTGACAAAACACTTATTACTGCCGCAATATCTTGAGACGTAGTTACGGCATCATCATTCGCAATGACAGGCTGATTTACAGGATTATAGATCAATTGAACATCGTCAATTAACACCTCATCTTGCGCTGTCCCAACACCTGGCGTCTTATTCGTAGAAAAAGTGGCTAA
This sequence comes from Flavobacteriales bacterium, assembly GCA_947462695.1. Lineage (GTDB taxonomy): Bacteria > Bacteroidota > Bacteroidia > Flavobacteriales_D > Crocinitomicaceae > M0103. The sequence goes on from CANHQC010000282.1 coordinate 571, forward strand.
AATAAACGTGTGCGTGGTGGCTGGTCCACTGTAGACAAACGGAACACTTTTACGCACCCACTGACCGCCAGTTGATCCATAATTTAAAGAGGCCTCTGCCACTTTATAAGGCGCAGAAGCAGGATCTACATTAAACCCATCACGGTAATCGTAAGTAGCATGCAATGCACAACTTAATCGAGCTTCATGAGATGCATTTACTGGCGTATATTTCACCCAAAATACAATTGAATCAGGTGAATCGCTTAATGCCTCAGAAAAATCAGCACTATTTGTCTGCGTGTAATTATAGTTTGAAGAAGAACTTGCAGTTGAACTTCCCATATTAACACGTCCAAGTGTCAAGTTTCCATTTGCTGCTACACCCAATACACTCACACATTTCACCTGAGCACAATATTGACCTGTAGCACCAGGACGAATGGCTGTAGATCGCCAAACCTGCTGGGATGCAAAGCCAGCCAATCCGCCAGATGCTGTTTTGAAACTGTTCCAATTGGATGGCTCAATAGAGGAATTACTAACATTATCCCATGCTTCCATGTCACCGTTTCCAATTTGCTGTTGACCGAATAATGATGTGGTCGTAAAGAATAATAAGTATGCAGAAATTCGTAGTGATTTTTTCATAATTGAGTTCGTTTGGTTTGTTACAAATATAAAAAATACCGCTAATTATTACAGTAAAGTAATACCAAAAACAATGGACAAGAAATCGTTCAATCGAAATAGCTACATTTGTTAAGTGAATAAATTGAGTGATTTTTCGAGTGATTACCTTCCGGTCATGGAGCATTTTTACACCATTCAAGGAGAAGGGTTTCATGCTGGTCGACCGGCTTATTTTATTCGTTTGGCAGGATGTGACGTTGGTTGTACTTGGTGCGATGTGAAGGAAAGCTGGGATGTCTATACAACCCAACTCATGTTAATCGATGATTTAATCAAAACTATCGAAGAAACCAACTGCACATTTGTCGTTATTACCGGAGGTGAACCCACATTATACAACTTGACAGCGATAACTGCTAAACTTCATGAGAAGAATTTTGAAATCGCTATTGAAACTTCAGGCACGAATGAATTAGTTGGATCAATTGATTGGTATTGTTTTTCACCTAAAAAATTTAAAAAACCCGTAGATCAGGCATTTGAACGGGCTGATGAACTAAAAATTATCATTAATCACCCCTCAGATTTTGCCTGGGCCGAAGATATAGCGAATAAAACGCGTAAAGATTGTTTACGAATTCTTCAACCTGAATGGACGAAACAGGAACGGTTTTTGCCAGAAATAATTGAGTTCGTTAAAAAGCATCCAAGCTGGCGAATTTCATTACAAACCCACAAAATCATGAATATACCATGATAAAGAAACACCTTATTTTCTCAGTTATTATTCTTTTTATTAGCTCGATCGTGCACAGTCAATTGAGGTATTCTACTTCCAATAAAAAAGCCATCAAGTTATTTGAACAAGCGCAACAAGTTCCTAATTTAACGATTGATCCCTACATGCGCGGACCTAACTTTTCTGAAGGATTGAAACTACTTTCGAAAGCATTGGAGAAGGATCCAAATTTCTGGGAAGCACACCTATTGGCTGCACAATACGAAGAATACAAACGGAATTTTTCAGCAGCGGTCGATCATTATGAATCCGCACTGAGAATCAATCCACACCACAGTGCTACCGGAAGCACCTATTATTACCTTGCCAATTCATTAATGAAAATCGGTGAATATACCAAAGCACTTAAATCAATTTCCATCTATCAGCAACAGCGAAATCCCAATCAAGATTTCATTAATGCAACATATGCCATGCGAGCGAGCTGTGAATTCGCCATCGAATCCAAGAAAAACCCGAAAAAATTTAATCCTCAAAATATTGGACCAGGGATCAACACCAAAGATCCAGAGTATTTCCCAACAATAACAGTGGATGGAAAAACGATATTATTCACGCGAAGGATTGTTGATAGTAGAGTTCCAGGCATTCAGCAACAAGAAGATTTTTATGTTTCACAATACATTGACGGGGTTTGGCAAAAAGCAGAAGCCATGCCTGAGAACATTAATACGGTCTTGAATGAAGGTGCACCAACAATTGCTGCTGATGGACGTTCATTAATATTTGTGGCTTGTGCAGATCAGACAGGAGCAAACAACTATGGATCAAATCGAACTGGAAAAGGAAGCTGTGACTTATTCTACACAAAGAAGATTGGTTCGAATTGGTTAAATCCAAAAAACGTAGCTGGTTCTGTCAATACATTTAATTGGGAATCTCAGCCTTCTTTGTCTGCAGATGGCAAGACGCTCTATTTTATTCGACGTGTGAGTCAAAAAGGTGACTTACCAAACACAGATATTTTTGTCACTACCTTACAAGAAAACGGAACATGGAGCGCAGCAACACCATTGCCTAATACGATCAATACGCCTATGCAAGAAGAGTCTGTTCTGATTCATCCAGATGGAAAGACGTTATATTTCGCTTCAAAAGGACACATTGGAATGGGTGGATCGGATATTTTCGTGACACGATTGCAAGAAAATGGTCAATGGTCAAAACCTGAAAATCTAGGTTTTCCAATCAATACTGAATTTGATGAAAATTCATTACTTGTTTCCCCAGAGGGAGATATTGCTTTTTTCGCTTCGGATCGATCAGGTGGATATGGAGGACTTGACATTTATTACTTTGAATTACCGGAAGAATTCAAACCAACCCGCACGTTGTACTTTGATGGAATCGTATTTGATGCGCTCACAAAAAAACCATTAGGGGGTAAATTTCAACTTATCGATGTAAGTTCAGGCAAAGAGATAATTCTCTCAGAAGCAG
>CANHQC010000283.1 GCA_947462695.1 Flavobacteriales bacterium
ACAACTGGAATAAACTATGTATTTTTATCTAACCGGGTGTGTCCTAGTCAGGACAATTGGAAATTGCGTGACATGAATATTCGAACAGAAATTCAACGCGTTATTTACGAAGCGGTTAAGTCACGAAAACAATAAGCGTATGCGCATTGGAATTGTATTGTATCCCACATTTGGAGGAAGTGGCGTCGTAGGGACGGAGTTGGGGAAAGCGCTTGCTGCAAAAGGTCATCAGGTACATTTTATAACCTATTCTCAGCCAGTTAGACTTGGAAGTTTCAGGGAGAACATCTTCTATCATGAAGTTGCGGTTAGTGATTACCCGCTGTTCGAGTTTCAACCGTACGAAACTGAATTAACGAGTAAAATGGTGGATGTAGTAAAATATGAAAAATTGGATTTACTTCATGTGCATTACGCCATACCTCATGCATCAGCTGCGTACATGGCTAAGCAAATTTTGCATTCACAAGGCATAGAAATTCCATTTATTACAACCCTTCACGGAACGGATATTACACTTGTCGGTCGAGATCCTTCGTTCGAGCCCGTTATCACATTTTGTATCAATGCATCGGATGCGGTTACAGCTGTTTCACAAAGTTTGAAACAATCAACGTATGATCATTTTGCTACTACGAGAGAGATTCATGTTATTCCAAATTTTGTTGTGCCGAACAATGAAAAAAGTGATATCCCTTCTGCGTTTAGGAGCAATTACGCGCAAGAGGGAGAAAAAATACTTTGCCACATTTCTAATTTTAGGAAGGTCAAGCGTGTAGAGGACGTCGTCGAAATATTTTACCGGGTTCAACAACAAATCCCATCCAAGCTTATTTTAGCTGGAGATGGACCTGAACGATATGCTGTTGAACGCTTGGTTAGAGACCTTAAATTGCAAGAAAATGTACTGTTTTTAGGAAAAGTAAGGGATACTGCACACGTATTAGAAACGGCTGACCTATTTCTATTGCCTTCTGAAACAGAAAGCTTTGGTTTAGCTGCACTTGAAGCAATGGCTGTTGGCGTACCTGTTATTTCATCCAATACAGGTGGAATTCCTGAGGTAAACATACACGATGTGACGGGTTACCTATCTGATGTAGGTGATATTGAAGACATGGCTAATAATGCGCTTACTCTCTTAAAAGACGAAAATAAACTGGAAAGTTTCAAGAAAAATGCCTTATTACGTTCGCGGCATTTTGACATGAAAGTGATCCTGCCGATTTACGAAGAATTGTATGAGGAGGTTATTTTAGGAATAAAAAAAGCGGGACTAGCCCGCCTTAATGATTAATTTATTCAGATTATACTAATTCGATTATCATAGCCGAAGCGCCTCCGCCACCGTTACAAATTCCAGCACCACCAATTTTACCGTTGTGTTGTTTCAATACATTGATGAGTGTTACAATGATTCGTGAACCTGAGTTTCCAAGTGGGTGACCAATCGCAACAGCTCCACCGTGAACGTCTACACGTGACGGATCAAGTCCAAGAAGTTTAGTGTTCGCAATTCCAACGACAGAAAAAGCTTCGTTCAATTCCCAGAAATCCACATCCGCTGCAGTCATCCCAGCCTTTGAAAGCGCGATTGGAATGGCCTTTGAAGGAGCAGTAGTAAACCATTCAGGTGCTTGAGCAGCATCCGCATAACTCACAATTTTTGCTAGAGGTTTTAAATTATACTTTTCAACTGCCTCTTTTGAAGCCAAAACAAGCGCAGATGCCCCATCATTTAGCGTAGATGCATTCGCAGCTGTAATCGTACCTTCTTTATCAAAAGCTGGTCGGAGACTTGGGATTTTATCCAGGAATACGTTTTTGTACTCTTCGTCTTCTGAAATGACAATTGGATCACCTTTTCGTTGTGGAACCGAAACAGGAACAACCTCTTCAGCAAACTTTCCGCTTGACCATGCTTCAGCTGCTTTTTTATAGGAATCAATCGCAAACGCATCTTGTTCTTCTCTCGAAATCCCATGTTCACTTGCACACAATTCAGCGCAATTTCCCATTGGGACTTTATTGTACACGTCTAACAAACCATCTTTTGTAATCCCGTCAAGCATGGTGATATTTCCAAACTTTGTTCCTTGACGACCATCTACATAATGTGGAACTTGTGACATATTCTCCATACCACCAACAACAACCAATTCATTATCTCCGGCTAAAATAGTTTGAGCACCCAACATAATTGCTTTCATTCCTGACGCACACACTTTGTTGACTGTTGTACATGGAACATTTTGTCCAAGTCCAGCACCTAACGCAGCTTGTCGTGCAGGAGCCTGACCTACACCAGCCTGAAGTACATTACCCATGAATACTTCATTCACCCATTCTGGATTGATGTTACCTTTTTCCATTGCACCTTTAATGGCGACAGCACCAAGTTGTGTAGCAGGAACACTTGACAATCCACCCATGAACGAGCCCATTGGCGTGCGCACGGCTGAAACGATATAAACCTCTTTTGACATGTTTGTTGTTTTAAAAATGACTGCGCAAATGTACCAAAACAATCTGATGTCGCTGTAAAATGAGCTAAAAACGAATCGGAACAATGCCTTCGGAGAATCAAAATAAGATGACTTTAGACTAAATAGTTAAAGAACGAATCCATATTGTTTCGTAAATTCGAAGTCGTTATGCCAGTCACAAGCGATAGTTCTCTCATTTGGATCTTGCCATTGCTCATTTTAAGCGGTGGACTTGCTTTTTGGCTCTACACCAATTCAACCTGGTTCAGTGGTCTGGAAACGAAATGGAAATGGTCACTTCGACTTCTAAGAACAAGCTCACTGTTTCTTATTAGTTTATTGTTGCTGGGCATTATTTTCGAATCAACCAATTACCGATCAGAAAAACCAGTGTTAATTACGTTGGTTGACGATTCTAAATCCATGTTGAATTACGCAGATAGTAATAAGGTAAGAAATAACACACGTGCACTAATTGATCAGATCGAAACGAGCTTAAGCGACAAATATGAACTCGTTTTTATGACATCCGGAAATCGGACCGATTATGGCAAGCCTTCCACATTTAATTCGGAGGTATCGAATCATTCGTTGGCTTTTGAAAAAATACACACCGATTTTTACAGCAGAAATGTAGGTGCTGTACTCTTTGTTTCAGATGGCAATTTTAACAAAGGCGCTCATCCGATCTACTCAGCAAAAAAGATAAATTTCACACCTGTTTATACGCTTGGAGTGGGAGATACGATTCCGAAACGTGATCAACTTATAAAACACGTCACCTCAAATGACATTGTCTTTTATAAAAACAAGTTTCCAATTGAAGTGGATCTTGAAGCGATCAAAATGAGTAAAACTCCTGCGACAATATCCGTTTATTCCAATGGTCAAAAGGTCGCTTCTCAAACAGTATGTTATTCTGGAGGGAAAGCTG
>CANHQC010000284.1 GCA_947462695.1 Flavobacteriales bacterium
CAGTGGCATGTTCTTCTATACACGACGTGATTCACGTTTGATCGCCCGTAAAATGGAGATCAACGACAATGTCATGCCATCAAGCAACTCGGTCATGGCAAAAAACCTTTGGAAACTTGGGCATTTTTACCGAAACGAAAAGTGGTTATCCTTGTCACGACAACAATTGGCAAATGTCTATGATGGAATGGAGCGTTACGGTTCAGGGTATTCCAATTGGGCACAATTACTCGTTTGGATGACTTCGTCTTATTTCGAGGTGATCATTATTGGTGAACAGGCAGTAGAACGGTTACGTGAACTCCGCAGAAATTACCACGTTTCGGCAATCTTCGCAGGAGGAAAAACGTGCGATTTGCCTATTGCTGAAAGAAAATCAGTTGAACATGAGACCACCATTTTTGTGTGTTACAATGGAAGCTGTCTGTTGCCTACGACTCAAATCGATGAGGCATTAAATCAATTGAAAACGGTCGGGTGAGAAGCGTGGGACGATATGTAAGTAACCATTTTCCAAGCAGTCCGTTTCGGTGGAATATGAGGTTGTTTTTTACCTGCGTTTCATTTGTGATGGCATTCCTTTCTCAAGCCCAGTTGTTCGATAACCGGGAAGGCAATGCATATGGTGATTTTCCCACGTTTAATCGCGCATTTATCCGAACGAATTCCATTCGATCCATCAAAGGGCATTACACGTACAAACGTCAGGGTGAAGTCATGAAAACAACTAAATACACCTATATCTATACGTTTGACTCATTGGGTAGGTTGGCATCAACAGTTGAGAATCGGCAAGATGACGGCACCAAAGACACGGTTTGGACATGGTACAGCTACGACGATCAAAATAACCTTATTGAAAGGAGAAAAGGCAATCATACATCTTCTTCTTTTACCCGGAACACGTATGATGTTGAAGGCAATAAGTTGAGTATAACGAAAGGACAGAATTATAAGAATACTGCTGGAAGATCTGAGCAGGTTCTTTTCGATACAGAAACATTGCTGCAAAGCCGAACGGCAAGCCAAACGACAACCCGATTCATGAATTCGTATCAATTGCCATACAAGGAAGAGTGTGTGAGCTTCGATTCTGCGGGTTATTTGTTTGAAAAGTCAGCACGTTACCTGATGACATCTGGCACAGTTACAGAGCGATTTGCATATAATGACAAAGGATTGGTTTCTGAGCGATCGGTTATTGAATCAGGTAAAGAACAACCGGTAGAGCGATTTGAATTCCAATACGATGACAACAACCAGTTGACAGAGCAGCACATTTACCGAAATGGGGTGTACGTAACCGAGATTGAATTTCTGTATAACGAAAAAACGCAGTTAATAACCTACATTATAACAAGAGACGTGGCTACAAATTCCCTGACTATTCTGAATATTTCGGATATTAGTCGGTTTTAGTCGAACGACCATTTCGATTTTTCAACCACGTATGTATACCAATTATTGGTAGGAGCATACAGTAATTGAAGTATAAGTCTTCCAAAGGAATTGTGAGGATGCGCGCACCGAGAATGTGATCAGAATTGTACCAAACAACTGGGAAGTCTGTTACAGATCCGGTAAGAATGCCGTTTACGAGTAGGAATGGAATGATGCAAACCAAAAACGTAAAGACGAAGGATGCATACCATGTTACTTTACGGATGTAAAATAGTCCAATCGTTAATAACGCAGCGATGCTACTTGCACTAAGGGTGTACCATTTTTCAAGGTTGAAAAGGCTAAACACCAATCCTGATAGCGTAATGGCAAAAGCAAAGGCTTGTGTAATCCTTATCAGGTTAACTTTGGGAAAGTATGCAATGAGAACTTCATACACGAACACACACGCATAGGGCACGACAAGAAAGAAAAGAACTTCTTCAAGTGGAAGGTGACCAATTTTTACAGAACCGATGTATTGATCCGTGAACCCCCAAACACTATGTTGTGTAAAGTATTCGTCCCACGCGATAAACAGCAAACCGATGCAGAAAATAGCTGGTAAGGCAGTTTTCCAATGGGTGTAGAAATGAACTTTTTTGTCGAATGAAAGAAAGAAAGGTCCAGCAATTGTACCAATAATGACCCAGCCATACAGACTCATACCTATTTGGATTTTAAGGCAAAGGCTTTTTTCGCCTCAACGTAGTATTTACGCGGTACCCAAAGCATTCCGAAACATTCACCATCTTCTTTGTTTTGGTGTTTGTGGTGCACTTTGTGTGCTTTACGAATAGCCATAAAGTAAGGCGTATCTATATCGCGTATCCATTTGAATCGGCGGTGAATGAATACGTCGTGAATAAGAAAGTATGCAAATCCGTAAGCTGCTATTCCGTACCCAAACCACACAAAGAAGTATTGGTTGTATATGATGCCTAACATGATTCCTAGCCATGAAGGAATGGCGAAAATCAAAAAGAACACATCGTTTCGTTCAAAAATTCCTGACGATCCAACGTGATGGTCTTGATGAAAAATCCACATTGAACCGTGCATGAGGTACTTATGCGCAGCCCATGCACACCCTTCCATAGTTGCGAAAGCCAAAATAAGCACGAAAGGACCCCACCAATACATAACTAAAAACTTAAAATTGTGAAGAAAACCGACAACAAGATAAACAAAGCTTTCGAGACTTTGTTCGATTCAATCAACTTTAATTTAAATCCAATCCACAACAACGCCCATGATATGAAAAACCAACACACGTAATTGTAAAAAGGAATAACGTCATGTTTCCAATTCCAAAAATCACTTTTCATGGCAACAGGCTCCATAATCGCGTCTAAACCAGTCATTAACGCAGCTGAAAGCATCGATTTTAACCAATTTCCTAGTTTGTAATGCACAAGGAATGACCCACTTGTCAATACCAACATCGCCCAATTGACACCAATAATCAGTGGGATTCCCATGACTTTCAATCCAAGATTTTCACCGTAACTGTATTCACCAAAGAGAAGTCCTGTGTGCACACCAATGTATTCTACGATAAGTCCAGTTGCGTAACAAAGTCCAACAAACGCATAAAACAAAAAACTACGGTCTTTGCGGCCGACAACCAACACACTAAAAGAGAGTAGTAAATTAAAAAAGGAAAGCGATAAGAATTGGTCGCGACTTGCTTCACGGAGAATGCCTACAGTTCCAACGGTATAGAAAATGACAAGAATCGCAATGAGCAGTTCTGAACGGAACGTATTCACCGTTTTTTTCAGTAAGGCTATAGTGGATATTTGCGGATTCATTGCTTCAAACGGTAACAGGTGGCGTATTCAATTGTTTCAGCCATTGGACGAAAGTTAACTGAGAGTGCTTTTCTCACTTTTTCATTGGAATAACTCATGGTGCGGTAAGCGGAAACAGCTGTTTCTCTGGTAATTGTTGGCGAATGTCCGCGCAACCG
>CANHQC010000285.1 GCA_947462695.1 Flavobacteriales bacterium
CTTATTGTACTGACGAATGCAAACAAGCTGGTTATATATAATCCGATTTCTAAAACGGGTAAACCCTATTATTTTCAAAGGGATTTGGTTATCCATTTCGCGTTGCGGCCGAAGGAATCTGATGTTATTTATTTGGGAACCAACAAAGGCCTGCGACGAATACGCATAAAGAATAATGGAAGTATCGAGCAAATCGGCAAAACGTCTGCTGAGCAATTTGATGTTCGTGATATTCTTGTTCGACATCGTGAAAATACTATTTGGTTGGCAACATCAAATGGTGTCGTGGTTTTGGATAAGAAGAGTCTGCGTATAAAACAGCATTATTTCAGAGAACATGAGGTCTCTAATTTGAAAGTTGTTAAACTTTTGGAGGATAAAAACAACAACATTTGGGCATCAACATACGCTGGTTTGACCGTGTACAATGTCAAGAATGGCTCTATTAAGTTTATTAATAAAAGTCATGGTTTGCACAACACAGAATTCAATTACAAATCTGGACAAGCATTGAAAAATGGCGAACTTGCCTTTGGTGGATTAAATGCGTTTGAGGTCATTAATCCTAATTTAATTAAGGAGTTTGAATATGTGAATTCCTTCCAAATTTCAGGGATTGAAATCATTCAAAATGAAAATATAAAACAGTTTTCTACATTCCAAAAAGGCGATGAAATTTACTTCAATACGGGCAAAGAAGCATTAAAAATATACCTGTCTAATCAAGACTACCAATATGGCAAGGGATATACATTTGAATATAGTCTTGATTCAAAAACCTGGTTTAAAGTAGACGATAAAAATTGCATACTGCTGTCGAATCTTGCGAATGGAGATTATTCCTTGAGTATTCGTATGTATAATCCTTTTGGAGAACTGATAGATAAAAAGAAATTCAAAGTGAGCGCCAGGGTTCCATTTTACGCGAAAACAAGTTTCATAGTCATTATCCTTGTTCTACTTTTCATTTTTAGTGCTCTGACAATTCTTTATTACATCAGATCTATTCAAATTAGTACAGAAACAAAGTCTAAAATTGCGATGGATCTTCATGATGAATCTGGGACCATACTCACTCGTCTGCTAATTCTTGTCAACCGCGATAAATTTGGAGATCGTGAAAAGGCAATAATGCATTACGGCCTCAAAGAAGCTTTGTATAGTTTTAGGACATACCTGGATTCCATTTCCAAAACTAAGGTGAATTGGCTCGATCTCTCGGATGAATTGAAAGACTTTATTTCTAAAACATGCAATGAAGTAACAATGAAGTATAATCTTCATATAGAAGCAGATAAAGATTATACAATTAAAAGTGAGCTTGCTAGGGATATCAAACTGCTCGTATATGAGATTGTAACGAATTGCATTAAACATTCCAACGCAGATGCAATTTCGATGAATTGCACCATAAAAAACAATCAATTGAATTTGATTATTTCAGATTCAGGCATTTGCGATCTCGCAGAACTTGAGGTATTTAAAGGCAACGGAATTCGAAACATGAAAAAACGTGTTTCGAGAAACAATGGTCGAATTATGTATTACATTTCGAATGGTTCAACTGGATTAACTATCGAAGTATTTTTGCCTATAGCATGAAACAACTCATTATCATAGACGATGACATACATCTAGCACGTCTGATGCAAGACAATATTAATTTGCATGATTTTGTGAGGTGCGACCACATCTATTCAAATCCTAAAGATTTTTTGGCAAATCCAGTTGAGGCAGATATTTACCTACTGGATATTATAATGGACGGGATGAATGGGTTGGAAGTTATTCAGCCAATATTGAATTTGTATCCTACAACTTCGGTTGTGATGAACACAATCAAGGATGATACGGACACCATCTTTAAGGCTCTTCAAGCTGGCGCAATTGGATATATCGATAAGCAAAGTTTTCAAATGAATTTTAATGATGTGTTTGAAAGTATTGCCAATGGAGGTGCTTATATGACTCCAACAATTGCACGACAAGTTGTTCGGCATTTCAGTAAAAAAAGAAGCGTTAAAGAACAATTGACAGACAGGGAAAAGGATATAGTCAATGGGATACTTGATGGGCTGAGCTACAAACTTATTGCAGATAAATACGATATAGCCATTGATACAGTTCGAATGAATGTAAAGAGGGTATATCGGAAGCTAAATATCAATTCGAAGTCTGAGTTGTTCAAAATTATGGGATAATTGCACTTTAGATTCTTGACCAAAGAATCTCCTTCTGAATTACCATTAGTCTGTTCGTGAAATAGCCTTTGAAATGCACAAAATTGTTAAACGTACTTTGCACGATCCCATACTTGTGATAACAGAATTTTCCTTGACACCGCTTGGTGCATCCAAGACTAAATTGATAAGCGAAATACTGAATGGGAGAATTCATTTCCGAGAGGAGTTATTGACTTAGTAAAAGAGACAAACCATCAAAAGTTATTGTATTCAAAATGACCAACTTTTCCTACATTTACGATAAAACCCAACGAAGATGCACTCTTTATTCACCCCATACACACGTGTTTTTTTGCTGTTTATTTGCATGTTCTTCATCGATACGCAGTGTGTACATGCTCAAATAGCGGATTCTCTTAGTCGTCAAGCCAATCCATTATCAGGATTGAGGTTAGCTGGTCCTGGAGATATTGATCCAGGCAGACCATTGATGTTGGATCCCATGTCAACACCCATGTATGACGAGCAATTTAAAAAGGTGAATCCGGGAGATTTTATGAAAATCATGATGTCTAATGAGTATATCCCCGAGCCATATGTTGATGATACTAAAACGGTTAGGGCATTTGTTTTGCGTAAAGCAACAGCGGAGGAAAAAGTGATGATGAGCAACATCCCGAAAGGTCAAATGGATCAGGGGCAAAGTGAACTCGTTGGAACGCAAGCATCGGATTTTGAGGTGGTGGACTTAAAAGGCAAAAAATACAAGTTGTCCGAACTTAAAGGAAAGGTAGTGGTATTGAATTTTTGGTTTGTTGAATGCAAGCCCTGCGTCATGGAAATGCCGGAACTGAATGAATTGACAAAGGAATTGAAAGGAAAAGAAGTGATTTTCTTAGCGATTGCGTTAAATGATAAAAAGCGGTTAAAAGAGTTCCTGAAAACAAAGGAATTTGATTATCACGTTGTTTCAAACGGTAAACCAGTCGCGGATTCATACGGTATCAAAGTATTTCCGACTAATGTAATTATAGATCAAAATGGGTTGGTTAAATACGTGTCCAGCGGAATAGGTCCAAACAATAAAGCCAATTTACTCCAAGAAATAAATGCCTTGCTCACCAAGTGAAACACAGGAATATATAGCCTGAGTTCTAAGGGTAGGGCAAGGGCACTATACAAGGATGATTAGTTGTTCGTTCTTGTTCATTCTGAAAGAAACGCACCC
>CANHQC010000286.1 GCA_947462695.1 Flavobacteriales bacterium
ATGATTGGTGCGATCATCGGACCTGGAGGAAAAATCATTCAGGCGATGCAGAAAGAAACGAAAACGACCATTACCATTGAAGAATTGGAAAATGGAGAAGGTCGTGTTCAGATCTTATCGAACAATGGTGACGATATGAAGGAGGCTGTACGTCGCATCAAAGCGATTGCTTTCCCACCACAAGTTGAAGAAGGAGTAGAGTATGAAGGAAAAGTGAAGTCGGTGAAAGATTTCGGATGTTTCGTAGAAATATTACCGGGAACCGATGGCTTGATTCACATTTCAGAATTCTCGTGGGAGAAAGTAGCTAAAATGGAGGATGTCTGTAAAGAAGGAGATGTATTGAAATTCAAGGTAGTTGGAAAAGATCCAAAAACCAAGAAATGGAAATTGTCGCGCAAGGTACTTCTTCCAAGACCAGAAAAACAAGAAGACGCGCCACAAGCGTAAGTCAACTTAAATACGAAAGAAAAGCGTCAGCCAGTGGTTGACGCTTTTTTTGTTTTATGTAAACAGTATCGGAGGATTTGCGGTTTTGTGGTTTTTTCTTTTAAAACTGCAACGGAAGTTTAGTGATCCTTTGGTGTTTTTTCCAAAACAGAAAATAAGTCATCCACCACCTCCTGTTCATAGTCTTCTGTCGGTTTGTTTACATAACCAAAAATAACGTCGTATTTTTAACAAAAAATAGAATATGGCAAGTAAACGATACATTAAAAGAAACGTAAATAACTTAGTGTTTGACGTGGTAGAAGAATGCTTCACCATGCAGTTGTTCAAACCTGAATTGACTGAGAAAGCAGATGCAATCATCGATCAAGCTGCAAATTTCCAAGACCAAATTTTGGAGAAAATCAACGCAGCTAAAACCAAAGCAGATTTCCGCCCAATTCAAGAAGAAATTGAAAAAGGTGCTATTGACTTTATTCAACAACTTAATGGGTTGAATTAACCCATTCATTGATAAGTGTATAGTGGCGTAGGATTTTTATTCCTGCGCTTTTTTTTTGCAACGTAGTGTCTGCGATCCTGCGGATTTTTAGCTATTTTACCATTTCAATACACTTGTATATATTTCCAAGAAACATGAAAAACATCAACTACCCATCCTTACTCATTGGCTTCGGCTTATTTATGTTCGCTGCCATCCTTTTTCTTACTGGTGCACAATCTACCTTATGGAATGCGATAGCCCTTGGTGGATTGATGATCTTCTTCTGGGTGTTTGAAGTCATTCCCATTTATGTAACGGCATTATTGCCATTGATACTTGGGATTCCATTAGGCGTGCTGGATAAAAGCCAATTGGCATCCGCATACGGTGACAACAATGTATACCTGTTTTTTGGCGGCTTTATTCTGGCGCTTGGATTGGAAAAATGGAACGTACACGAACAAGTTGCGCGACGCATCATTGGCTTAGTTGGACAATCGAAACCACGTATTTTATTCGGATTTTTAATGAGTACGGGATTGTTGAGTATGTGGATCTCCAATACCGCCACTGCGCTCATGATGTTGCCAATGGCTATGGCTATGGTTCATGCGTTACCGAAAGAGGAACAAGGTGGAAAATTCCCTGTGTTTTTATTGTTGAGCGTGGCATATGCGGCAAGTATTGGAGGAGTAGGAACGTTGATCGGTTCGCCGCCCAATACACAAATGGCGAGTATTTTGGAATCCTCATTTGGTATTCAAGTTGATTTCTTTACCTGGATGAAAATAGGATTGCCAGTGGCTATTACCATGTTACTGGCTTGCTTTGCTCTTTTTTACATTGGACTGGGGAAGGAGCGTTCAGAAAAACAAACCCATTTTCATGTCGAACGCCATCCATGGACAAAAAACCAAAAACGCGTATTAACCATTTTCGCTGTTGTTGTTGTGTTATGGTCCTTCAAAGAATTGATTCTCCAGTGGATTGGATTTACCTATAGAGATGAAAGTGTGGCTATCCTTGGTGGAATCTCACTGTTTTTATTGCCTGGAGAAAATAAAAAACCTTTATTGGACTGGAAAGACACGGAGAAACTACCTTGGGGGATTTTGCTTCTTTTTGGCGGTGGATTAGCATTGGCAACTATGTTTGAAGAAAATGGGGTAATTGAAGAACTTTCCGCTTTATTTGCGCAGTTGAATGGGACCTCTTATTTCGTGCTTTTACTTATTGTTATCGTTGGAGCGGTATTCGCCTCAGAAGTATTGTCGAATTTGGCCATGGTTTCCATTTTTACTCCTTTAGTAGCCGCATTTGCATTGGAGTATGGATTAGAAATTACGTCCTTAGTCATTCCATTGACCTTAGGTGCAAGTTTGGCGTTCATGTTGCCAGTTGGAACCCCTCCAAATGCAATAGTTTTCTCCTCTGGATTACTTAAAGTGAATCAGATGGTGCGTTATGGATTTATTCTGAATGTCATTGGAATAGCCATAATGTTTCTGTTCTCCTTGCTGATTTTAGGCTAATAAAAAAGGCTGATCAATTGACCAGCCTTCGATTATGTATTACCTAAAGTAAATTAGTTTTTAATCACTAGTTTACGATTGACTTCAGATTTGCCATTTGAAATAGAGACATTGTACATACCGTCTGCAACTTTTCCAAGTTGAACAGCATAATTGTATTCACCCTCTTGGTTAGCAACAGTTCCGTTGTGAACAAGTCGTCCAGCTTCGTCGAATACGCGGATTGAATACGTCTCATTCATCACTGCGTTAAACGATACATTAAATGAACCTTGTGATGGGTTAGGGAAGATGTTCAATCCGAAAATATCCAATTCTTCAATTCCAACACCGTTAATTGTTGTTCCAGCAGATGCTGCGCTTGTACAACCATTCAATGTCACTTTCACTGTGTAAACACCATTGGTTGTTGGCGTGTACGTTTGATTTGTTGCCCCAGCAATAATGTTTCCATTCAAGTACCATTGATTTCCTGTAGCTGAACTTGAAATTAATACTCCGCCACTATTTGTTATTGTTGGGGTTGATGGAGTTGGATTAACAGTTACAACGAAAGGAGATGAAGTTACCGAAGTTGGACTAGCACAGTTTGCGCTTGAAGTCAATGTTACAGTAACTTGAGCGCCATTTGTTAACGTACTTGAAACGAATACAGGACTATTTGATCCCACATTTGTTCCGTTCACTTGCCACTGGTACGATGGGCTAGATCCACTATTTGAAGTTGAAGTTGTGAATGTTATTGCAGTTCCTGCACAAATTGTATTCGTTCCATTGATAGAAATTGTTGGCTCAGTGGGTTGAACCACAGTTGTCGTAATACCATTTGAAGTTGCAGGGCTACCAATTACACCGCTTTGATTTGAAGTCATGATACATGTAACAACTGCTCCAGAAGAAAGCGAAGTAGTTGTATAAGTTGAGCTGTTAGTCCCTA
>CANHQC010000287.1 GCA_947462695.1 Flavobacteriales bacterium
CTGGCAATGAATTCACCTGATAAATTTCGAAGGGTTGTTGAATGCCTTCTGAAATTTGCCATAAATCGTTGGAGTAATTGAGGTAAACAACTTGTCCTATGGAAAAATCAGATGATCCACCATTACCGTTTGTAGTACCTCCTGATGCAACCGTACCTTGTTGCGCATGGCTAATTAGGGTGAAAAAAATCAGAAAAATACTCAGTGTGTATTTCATACAGTAGTTGAATAAAGCCCTAAAATAGTTAAAATTGAAACAAAACTTACGAGAGCAAAAAAAAAGCCCTTTCGGACTTTTTGATTAGTTGTTAGAGGAACAGTTTACTTTCGAATTTTTGTCACCTTGAATTCTGTTCTTCGATTTTCTTGGTGCTCTTCTTCTGAACAGAAGATGTTGTTTTTACATTTATTTACGAGGACTTTTTCTCCATAACCTTTGAACGTAAGTCGATTCTTCTCAATCCCTTGTTCGATCAAATACTCTACAGCTGACTTAGCTCTGTTTTCAGACAAAACCTGATTGTATTCATCTGTGCCTCTTACGTCTGTGTGTGATCCCATTTCTATATCGATATCTGGGTTATCCTTTAGTAATTTCACTAGTTTGTTAAGCTCAATTGCCGCATCTGCACGGATAAACCACTTATCAAAATCGTAATAAATATTTTTTAACACAATGGGCTTATTAATCACAATCTCTTCTACCTCAAAATCAACATAAAAATCTTGCGAATAAATTAGTCCTTTGGTACTTAACTCGCTTGTCTCTCCAAAACACCCCATTTTTTTACAATTCAGATGGTAAGACTCATTGGGCGTTAAATCCATATGAAACGTTCCGTCTGACTTACTAATTAACTGAATCGCTTGACCTGTAGAGGATTCAATTTCAACGCGTACATTTTCCACAGGTGTTTTTTTCCCTTTTATATGAGCAAAACCATATAAATTGAAGGTAGGATCGAATTTTTTGAAGGTATAGATTTTATCCGTACTGAATCGGGCTGAGCTCAAGTAACCTTCGCGTCCTCCTGGCTTTAGGACAAAACCAAAATCGTCTTTCGAAGAATTTATTGGGTAATTGAGATTGATTGGTTTAGCCCACCTTGAGCCATTGTTTTGTGTGACAAATACGTCCAAACCACCCATCGTGTTATGTCCATTTGATGAAAAGTACACTTCGCCGTTTTCGTGAATAAATGGAAACTGTTCATCACCTGCCGAATTTACTTGTGAACCGAGGTTTTCTGGTTGGGTCCATTGGTTATTGACGAAAAATGTAATGTATAAATCAGTTCCACCGTAGCCACCTGGCATGTCTGAAACAAAGATCATCGATAAATTGTCTGCGGATAATGCCGGATGACCACAAGAAAAATAGTCACTATTGAATGGGAATTCGGCAAGTTCCTTCCATTCACCATCCACTTGTTTGGCAGAAAATACTTTGAGGTTATTCTCATCTAGGTCATTGACTTCCATTTTTCGTTTGAAGTAATTGCTTCTGGTGAAATACATGGTCTTTCCATCAGCAGAAAAGGATGCAGGTCCTTCATGTAATCTGCCGTTAACTTTTCCATCCAATGCGACAGCTTCTGTCCAGTCACCCATCGGATCTTTCTCAATATAGTAGAGGTCAAGGTATGAATTCCCTGTCCAGCTGCTCGTTTTTCTCCTTCCATTTATTTCTTTATCTGCAGAAAAAACAATTCCATTTCCGAATGGTGTACTGCTAAACGCATTCACGAATTCCGGTTGACGGATTGGTTCAAGTGCGTAAAGAGTTGTATCTCTGTACCGATCATTTAATTGATTGATTCCAGCGAGCATCATCTGCGACTCTTTATCAGTTGGGTAAGCATCCAGGTGTCTTGAAAGTTGATCTTTCGCCTCATTATAATCGCCCAATTCTATTAATACCTCAGCATACGGTTTGCGGTACTTTTGAGCTAAAAACGGATCCGATAATGCTTTAACATAGAGTGTTTTTGCCTGTTGAATCTGTCCAGTTCGAAAATAACTGTCTGCCAATTTAGTAGTTATTGATGCAGTTGTTTTTCGATCGTTTACACGTTCAAAATGATGTATCGCTCTGGAATACTGTAAATATTCGTAAGCTTCATCTCCTTTTTCGATGTGGTAAGAGGCACAAGAGACTAAAAGTCCAGTCAGAATTAATATGCTTATAAAGGTAAGTTGTGTTGTTTTCATGCTGATTGAATTAAAAATAGCGGGGAGTTTTTACTTTGACTAAATTTCTTCCAAAATCGAAACCAATCATGATTTCATGTGAACCGGACGAATGGTTGCGCAATTTGGAAGTGGTGATGTCGTAGGAATATCCAATTCGGAAATAGGCTGGAGATTGATATTCTAATAGAATTGCCACCGCATCGCCAGTTCTGTATGATGCTCCAATCCAAAATTGATCAAGGAATACCGAACTGAGGTTAATATCTGCTTCAAGAGGCGCGTTCTGAACATATTTCAAAAGAACCGATGGTTTAAGCTTCCACCATTGATTCATGTTGAATACGTATCCGCCTGTGAGTAAATAATGCCTCCTTAAAAAGGTCGCCCGACTGACATCGATTTCAAATGCTTCATCGGAATCATAAGCAAATAGTGTTGGTATGGATAAACCGGCGTACCATTTATCGCTGAACCAATAGGCACCAATTCCAAATCGTGGCAGGATTTTACTGCTTAAATCGTTCTGAAACACTTGATCCTCATCCCACACGGTCAGATCAGTTAGCCGTGCACTGAATTGCGATATGCCTGCCTGAGCACCAAATGCTAGTTTTCCGAAGTCACCAAATCTCAGCTGATACGCGTAATGAACGAGTGCCGTATTTTGTTTGGTGACACCGATTTGGTCATGCATAAATAGCGCACCTAATCCCATGTTTTTTCCTGGAAGCGGACCGTCTACTGCGGCAATGGCTGTTTTTGGTGAGCCATTAAAACCAACCCATTGATTCCTGTAAGTAAGTGTACTCGTCCAGTACTTATGTGAGCCAGCATATGCCGGGTTTAAATACAGTCCGTTGAACATATATTGACTTAACATCGGATCTTGTTGACCTATTGCATTCGCGCCAAAAGCGAACACGAATAAAAGGTGAATACCTATTTTTTTCATAACGATTGTTTTATTTTATAACTATTACCTGCGTAAATCAACGTATCCTTTCAATGTGATGGTTTCTTCTCCAAATGCTCGGAGAATAACAAAATAGGTTCCATCCGGAAGTTCTTCACCATTTCGATTTACGCCATCCCATTGATTGGTGTAATCATTCTGTTGATAGACCACATTTCCCCATCTGTTGAAGATGACAAGGTCATTATCGGGATAAGATTCAATTCCTCGAACGACAAAAAAGTCA
>CANHQC010000288.1 GCA_947462695.1 Flavobacteriales bacterium
GAGGACATCAAAAATCCGAAAGCCAGTGGTGCAGGTATGAAATTGTGGAATAGCTACAACAGCTACCGTAATGAATTGACGGAGAAAATTGCGAATTCATGGATGCCTGATGGAGGAAAAAAATATTCTTTCAAGGCACCAAAAATCAACACATTTAAGGATTTTGAAGACTTAAATGCACAAATTCAAAAGGCTATTGATGCTTCGAATGTAAACAATGCGGACAAAGATGTAATTAAAAAGATCTATGCTAAATTGACGAAGCAAGAAAAGAGCACAGTGCATGAAATTACAGGTGTTCACTGGATCGGAAAAACTTTCGACCACTCACCATCTGTAGCTGCAATCGCATCTTTGTCTTCAATGCAAAATGAAATTCTTGCTGCACGTGCAGAGGCAATTGCGCTAATTCAAGAACGCGTTGGTGGTAGTGAATACTCATTCAATAAAATTATGGCTGTTGCGTTGGGTGATGAAGTTGCAACTGAAGGTGGAGACATCGAAGTATCAGTAATGATGGCTGCTTTTGACTCTGACAGACAACCAGTAGTTAATGTGACGCAAGGTGGATCAGTTTCTGAAACGAAGAACGGTATGGGTATTATCCGTACAAGAGCTTCTGGAGGTAGCGAAATGGTATTGAAAGGTACTGTTTCTATTACCAACAAATTCGGAAGCACGAAAACAGAGAATTGGGAAAAGAAAATTGTGATCGTTAAGCCTCAAGGAACTGTATCCTTACCGGAGATGAACGTTCTATACAGAGGTTACAACAACTTGGTTGAAGGTGTAGCAGCTGGATATGAGAAAACTGATCTTCGTGGTACAGGGGTAACCTTGAAACCAGGAAAGAAAGCTGGACAATACATCGGAACAGTAACAACCACAGGTAGAGAGGCGTCGATCGACATTTATGGGAAATCATCTAAAGGCAACAAAAATGCTAAAGTTGGTACCTACAAATTTAGAGTGTCAAACCTTCCTCCACCACAAGTTTACCTTGGTACAATTGGAACAGGTTCTTCTGTGAGTAAATCGGCTGTGGCTTCAATGACACGTTTGTTTGCGAAATATCCACCAGAAATTCCTTTAAATGCAACATTTGATGTAGCATCATGGGAAATCACTGTTTCAGGAGCGCCAAGATCAATAATGGGATCAGGTCCAACACTTTCGGGTGAGGCAATGTCATTGTTGAAACAAGCACGCCCAGGAGCTAAAGTAAGTATCTCTGCGAAGTACAAAGGGATGGGTTACTCTGGTAACATGGCATCTGTGATTACAGTACAATAAAAATTAAAATTAAGGTAATATGAAAAGGCTCGTTATTTTGTCATGCGCAATGGTGGCTACGTTCTTCTCTCAAGCTCAGCCTGAAGGAATCAACGGAGGACCTGTAAATGTTCCTGTAGATGGGATCGTTGATGGAGTATTCATCCAGCAACATATTCCTACGAAGCGATTGATTCCTTATGAATATGTGCGTGAAGCAGATGTTGTATGGAGCAAGCGTGTATGGGAGTACATTGATGTACGTGAGAAAATTAATTTGCCAATGTATTTCCCTATGGATGAGTACGATGCGGCAGGAAATTGGGTCAAAAACTCTAGTAGATGGAGTTTGTGGACCGTGTTGAAGCATCACATATTGGCAGGAGATATTCGATTATTTTCACCATACAATCCCAATGATTTTAATATCTTGGATGGTGACCAGTTGAAATACCCTGTTGATCCAACTCAACCAGGTTTGAATTTTTACACAGACAGTATTTATAGAAATACATTGTTTTCTTACTTCGGTACTTTAGGTGCTCAGTCTACAACACCACTCGCAAATAGCTATGGTGAAGATAGTACGAGAACCTTGGATGATGGTACGATTGAATATGTTTATCCACCGCGTGATACAACATGGTTCACTACAAAAGATATCGTTCAATTTCGTTTGAAAGAGGATTGGTTTTTTGATAAGGAACGTTCTGTGCTAGATGTAAGAATCATCGCGATTGCACCTGTTGTTTTCCAAAAAGATGATGACGGTACGATTCAAAAGCTTGAGGAGAAATTTTGGTTATATTTCCCACATTGCCGTTTTGTCTTGAACAACTATTTTGTGTACAATGATCAAAATGATGCGCAATGGATGAGCTTCGATGATTTATTCTGGAAAAGACGTTTTAGTAGTACGATCTATAAAGAAAGTAACACGTTCGATAGAACGATTGAATCCTACCGAATGGGTGTTGATGCACTCATGGAAGCGGAAAAAATCAAAGAAGAAATTCGCACGATCGAACACGATGTTTGGAGTTTCTAATCTGAAATAACTAAAGCCCCGTCACTACGACGGGGCTTTTTTTTGCAACTAAATTTCTTTGATGTGTTCATCCGTGTATTGCAATGCTTGCTAGCAATCGTATCTTTGCAGCATGATTAATTTAGAAAAGTTAGGAGTATTTCTTCCTCAAGGGTATCTCTTCAAAGATGTAAGCCTGCAAATCAATAGAGGAGACAAAGTTGGTTTGGTTGGAAAGAACGGCGCAGGTAAATCAACTCTTCTAAAATTAATTTCGGGTACACAAAAGCCTTCTGAAGGAAATATTCATAAACCAAAGGATTGCACCGTTGGGTACCTTTCTCAAGATCTTCGCATAGATACCTCGCAATCAGTATTTAATTTTCTGTTCTACTCGAATGCGACCTTAAACGAACTTCGTACTCAAATCGATGATGTAAATCATCAGTTAACTGTTCGTGTCGATTATGAGTCGGATGGTTATGCCTCGCTTCTAGACCAGGTGAATGAATTGAATCACTCGTTTAATTTGAATGAAGGATTCCAATGGGAAGAGAAAATCATGACAACACTTTCTGGTCTCGGTTTTTCATCGGACGAAATAAATCGCGAACTAAGTACCTTTTCCGGTGGTTGGCAAATGCGTGCTGAATTGGCGCGAATCCTTGTGAACCGTCCGGATGTACTTTTACTCGATGAGCCAACAAACCATTTGGATATTATTTCGATTAGCTGGTTGGAAACATATCTTCAACGTTTCGAAGGTGCTGTCATCCTAATCTCTCACGACAGATTGTTCTTGGATAATGTCACAAAGCGTACACTTGAAATTAGTCTAGGTAAAATCTTTGATTTTCCTTTTGCTTATTCGAAATATAAGGTTGTTCGTGCTGAAGAAAAAGATCGCTTAGAATCAGCGAAAAAACAGCAGGACAAGGATATCAAACATGCAGAAGAGCTTATTGATAAATTCCGTGCAAAAAAGAATAAAGCGGCGTTTGCGCAGTCACTCATTAAGAAACTGGAAAAAACGGAACGTATAGAGGTAGAGAACGATGCCGTTGCTAAAATGAAAATAGCCTTCCC
>CANHQC010000289.1 GCA_947462695.1 Flavobacteriales bacterium
AATTTGAAACCATTCTCGCCTTACCATCACATTGGTACACGGATTATCCAAACGATGAAAAGCGTTTGAGTCGCATTTACGATTTGTACCGGAAGATTTTCAAGAAGGAGAAGTTGGGTAGTTTTTAAAGCCGGCCTCGGTACGTCTGCTAGTCTCGATACATCCACCTTACGGCGGACACTCGACTAGCTTCCGATTATGAGAGCCGATCGAAGCAAGCCGCTGACCGAGTGTTTGGAGCGAAGCGGAGAATGTACCGAGTTAACAGCGGCGTATCCAAAAAATCGCTATCTTCAAATAACAAACTTTTACACAATCTAATATGACTTGTCACATGTACATTCTCCTTTGTGGGGATGGAAGCTTCTACACCGGAAGTACAAAAAACCTGGAACGCCGATTGCATCAACATCAAAAGAGTCAAGGGGCTATACATACCCAGTTAAACCAACCAGTAGAACTCGTTTATTCTGAAATTTTTGATCGAATTGATTACGCATTTTTTAGAGAAAAGCAAATTCAAAACTGGAGTCATGAAAAAAAGAAAGCATTAATTGAAGGAAGGATTGATGAGTTGAAAAAAATCGCGAAAAAGAAATTCATCCGCTAGTCTCAATACTTTTTTCGCCAACCGAGTGTCCGCCGAAAGGCGGATGTATCGAGGTAGGCGAAAAACACTCGACTAGCTTCAGACCTATTGTAGCCAACCGAGTGTCAGCCGAAAAGCGGTTGCATCGAGGTAGGCGAAAAACACTCGACTAGCTTCCGATGGAGGCAACCGACATAGTTATTTTTGGCCATCTCGGTACATCCGCCATACGGCGGACACTCGATCAGCCAAAAATTGTACCGAGGACGACGTTAATAATCCCTATGTTGCCACTGGATCCAGTATTCTTGCAGTCCTTCTGGAGTGGAAAGTAATGGGCTAATCCAGAGTTTATTGTTTTTTACGATTCGGCTTGGGCTGTTGAGCAACTGCGCTTTACGTTTCGCGAGTTCAGGAGCGTGACCCCATCCTCCGGAGTGATCAAAACTGGTCATGGCCTCTTGCTTGGACTTGACACGGACGAATGGAATGCTGATTTCGTACTCTACGTATTCATCTCCATCGTTCATCCCTTTAGTGGTCATTTGAATGTTTGCGAAATCAACTTTGACGTATTTCCCCTGGTTGTATAATGCTTTTAATTGTTCACCCACATGCTTGGCCATGAGGTTTGAATAATTATGGGCAATATCGGTTCCTGTTAAGTTTAATTCCAATGCGGTTTGTTCATCGACAAATTCCGGTCCTGTGTATTTTCCTGAGCATCCTTCCTCAGTGCAAACGGGTTTTTGGATGGAATAGTTATATTTCGAAGTGTTGTCAGCTGAAATTGTATCTGACACATCCGATCTGTTTGCTGCTTTTTGTTCATTTTGAGAACATGCTGTGAATAGGTTAGGTAACAAGAAAACGAGAAGTAGAAAACCTGTCGTTAACTTCCGATGTTCATGCGTATGCGCCATTCTTTTGGGTATAAATTGTTAAACCGATTGCCCACTTGTTTAAGCCATCCTAGTGGTTCTTGCTGATAGGTTACGATGTGGTATCCATTCGAAATAGACAACGGAAACGTATCTCCATGTAAATACTTTAACGCTTGATTGCGATCCAATTCAATACGTTCGGCGTACTTCAAAAGGAAGGGGTTCAATGCCAGTTCCTCATTTGGAATGATTCCTTTGCGCGTTAACTCGCCCAAAAACGTTCCCATCTTGACAATGCGCAGTTGCGCCTGAACATGCAACATGTTTTCTTCTTGGTTTTCAGGAAGTGCGATGAGTTGTTCATTCCAATTGATAACTTGAATGCCATCCAAATTCGCAAATTCCGATACTACTGAAATGTCTTTTTGACGCCGGAATTCTTTTTTGCGCGAAAAACGTGTTCGTTGAACTGTCCCCTCCCCTTTTCTCAGCAATGCAATGTAAAATCCTTCAGCCTCTGTTCTGCCCGGAATACAATATGCGCCAAGGCCATTTCGACCTAAAGTGAGTTCAGCAGGAACATTCCATTCCATCAACTCAGCGTCGAGTTCATCGATCATCCACTGAACGGTTTGTTCATTTTCCTGTTCATTGAAGGTACATGTCGAATAGATCAACCAACCTCCTGGTTTAAGTGCCTCCCAGACATCCGAAACAATTTGTTTTTGTCGAATAGCGCAATTGTCGACATTAGCTTGTGACCATTCGTTGCGCGCATTTGGATCTTTTCTAAACATACCTTCGCCGGAGCAAGGAGCATCAACCAAAACGGCATCAAAAAAATGAGGCAACCGCTCAAAATCGGTCGGATCGTTGTTCGTTACCATCGTATTCGTGTACCCCCATTTCGTCAAGTTTTCTTTCAAAATTCGCGCTCGTGATGAGATGATTTCATTAGACACGAGTAATCCCCGATTTTCCATAAACGAGGCAATCAGGGTACTTTTTCCTCCCGGAGCGGCACACAGATCAAGGAGATTGGGATCTTCAGGAAGTTCGAGTTCATTGAGTATGCGCTGAAGTACCATTGAACCCGCCTCTTGCGGATAATAGCATCCCGCATGAAACAAGGGATCAAGTGTGAAAACGGGGCGATCTTTTAAATAAATAGCTTCTTCGCACCAGTTTACACGTACTACCTCATCCAATGTTGGCTTGGTCTTTAATGGATGTAAACGCACACTTATTGGAGCGGCAGTATTTAATGAATCGAGTAATGCTTCTCCTAAAAAAAGATCGTTTTTAACACGGTTTTCAAAATCCTGCGGAAATGGATGCGGCATGGGGATAAAGGTAAGGAAAAAGTAGTTTATTGAAAGTCAGATCGCATGTCCGCCAAGGCGGACATGTGATCTGACTTTGGTACAACCTATTCCTGGCCGAGAATCGTTCTGACTATAGTGGAATCATTGAAGGATTTCTTGCGGTGGACAAGCTTTCTGACTTCACCTCCACCTTCAATTTCTTTGAATCTTTTGTCGCAATAGCCTCTGCTCCAAGAGCATATCCAACGCACCAGAGTATTTTTTCATCATCGTGCACAACCAATTGACGTGATTTTTCATGGTGTAAGACTTTCGCATCGGCAAGAATATCAGCGATTAATTTGCTTCCTTGGTTACCCGATTTCGTTTTTAATCCAACTGGCGACATGCGGTCACCTTCTTTCCATGTACGAACACGAAGTATCCCATTTAGCTGATCAGGATTTAAGTAAATCGCGCGTTTGGTAAACGTTGCCGGTAATTCATCCACTTCTTGAAGTTGAAGAACGGGCAGTACAAACGTGTTTTCTGTTTCAATTGATTGAAAAAAGAAGTGAT
>CANHQC010000290.1 GCA_947462695.1 Flavobacteriales bacterium
GATCCTACTTTGCGGTTAACATTTCTTCCATTACAATTGCTTTCAAATTCCTCCCACGCACTCCTTCAAGAGAACAAAAAAAGAATTGAAGTAGGTTTCAAACCATTTTTGTCGATTTACATTGGTCCATTGATCGGAAGAAATATTCGTAAAGTTCGCGGAACATTCAATTCGGAAAACACAAATTCAAATGCAATAGGTGATAGAAGAGTGTCATTGCCAAAATACGGAATTCAAGCTGGGATTGATTACCAAATCACAAAGCAACTATCGCTCAATTCTGGTTTTCAATTTGCTGGTGGGGATGTGCAATCGCGCTGGTTTTTCAAGTATTTACAGATTGACCCAGTAACCAACGATATCCGTTTAAAAACTACATCGGGTGAGGCGAGTACCGCTGATCCAGCTTTGATTCAAAGTATCACAAATGGAACTACTGGCATATACAAAATACGTCTAAACCATTCGTTTGTGCTCTATTCGATCCCAATTGGGATTACATACCGTTTTACAGAAAATCGCTTTTCACCGTATTTAAGGACAGGTATTAACATGGAGTTTTTTGGAAAACGAACACTTTCCATTGATGTGCTAGAAGATGGAATGACAAGAAATATCGAACTCAATTTAAATCGACCCAACAATAGATTGAGTCTTCAAGCAATACTGGCTTTAGGAATAGAATCGAAACTAAAGGGTAACTGGAAATTCTTCACCGAAGCAGGATATTACCTCCCACTCAACCAATTCATCAATGCAAATGGTTATGCCGTGCGAATGGCAGGATCAAGCATTACGGGTGGTATTCGATATGATTTAAAGTGATACACACGTATTTAAAGACGTGATTTGAGTTGTAAAATCAAAATGATTAGCAAATGATTTAATAATTTTAATTTTTATAACCAACCATTTACGTTTGATAGTTCTCTATTTATCAAATCTCAAAAATTTTAAACGATGAAAAATTTCTTTTTAGTCATGTTGGCTTTAAGCACTGTAATTAATCTAGCCTCATGTAACAAGTTCAAAGAAGAAACCCAATCCGATTCGGAAGATGTGTTAAAAATGGAAATGGAAGAAACAGACTTCTTAAAAGAAGAGGAAATCGCATCGAATCCATGTTCGTATGATTATTCTTCTTTATTAGCACCTTGTGCTATTGTTACAGAATCATCGAGTACGTTTCCTAAGACCTTTACAATCGATTATGGAGCTGGTTGTGTGGATGCAAATGGACGAACAAAAAAAGGTAAAATAGTCATAAATGTGTCTGGAGACATGCGTGAGGCTGGCAACACAAGAACCTTAACCTTCGAGAACTTTTACGTAAACGCTGTTAGAATTGAAGGCACAAGAAATGCTGAAAATATAGGTCCGAACTCATCTGGTAAAATGGTGATCAAAGTCATTGGTGATATAACTGCAAGTAATGCTGAATTTACACGCAGCAGAAGTTTCACGCGTTACCGTGAATGGGTATCCGGAATCGCTACTTGTGAAGTAAGTGACGATGAATTTCACGTTACGGGTTCAGGAACAGCAATTGGTAGAAGAGGTATCGAAATTCCACATTCAATAACTGAAAAAATTGTCTTGAAACCAGGTGAATGCAAGTATCCATTGTCAGGAACAGTAGATGTCGGTGGAAAGAAAAGAGGGGTTATTCTCAACTTTGGTAATGGCACCTGCGATAACATAGCAGAAGCCACCACAAAACGGAAAAACAAGACCTATCAAATTGACTTAGATACGAGAAGGATTATTCAGTAAATTAGTTCACAAGGAAATTAGTACGCAGTTAACCGCGATTAACGTCGCGGTTTTTATAGTTGATTAGATTCGAAATCCATGATAAAAAGCATTCTATCGGGTATATTATGGCTTATGTATGTAAGTCTTTATGCCCAAACCATATACTTCCCTCCACTCATTGGAAATACATGGGATACGATTACACCTGAAACATTAGGCTATTGCCAACCTAAAGTTGACAGTTTGTATAATTTCCTGGAGCAAAATAATTCGAAAGCATTCATACTACTGAAAGATGGGAAAATCGTATTGGAAAAGTACTTCGGTACGCATACCGCAACTACGCCTTGGCAGTGGGCATCGGCGGGGAAAACGATCACGGCCTTTATGACGGGAATCGCTCAGCAGGAGGGTCATCTATCCATTTCGGATACAACCTCAACCTATCTCGGACCGGGATGGACAAATTGCACACCACAACAGGAAGAAAAAATCACTATTTGGAATCAGCTCACGATGACCTCCGGTTTAGATGATGGCGTTCCTGATCATTATTGTACACTTGATACATGCTTGAATTATTTGGCTGATCCAGGCACAAGATGGGCGTATCATAATGGTCCGTATACGCTGTTGGATAGGGTAATTGAGAATGCCACCGGACAAACGCTTAATGCGTACACCACACAAAAACTGAAAATTCCAACCGGAATGACAGGCTCGTTCTTCACCGTAGGTTATAACAACGTGTTTTTCAGTAATGCCCGAAGTATGGCCCGTTTTGGATCCTTGATTCTAAACAAAGGAAACTGGAATGGAAATCAGATTATGACGGATACTGCGTATTTCAATGACATGATCAGTACCTCCCAAAACTTGAATAAATCATATGGCTATTTATGGTGGTTAAATGGGAAGCCTTCCTATATGTTGCCAACACTTCAGACGGTTTTTCCTGGAACGATAAATCCAAACGCACCTGCAGACATGATCGCAGCAATCGGTTCAGGTGGACAATTTTTAAATGTGGTTCCTAGCCAAAATTTAGTTTGGTTGCGGATGGGAGATGAACCGAGCATCGCCAATGTTCCTTTCTTGTTGAACGATGCCATTTGGGAATATGTAAATGAATTGACCTGTACAACAAGTGACATTAAAGAACAAACAATGAGTCGAGGTCTTGAACTTTTTCCTAATCCCACAACTGGTGAAATTTATATCCGAAGCGAAATTGAAATGCTCAATTACGAGCTCATTTCGCTGGATGGTAAATTAATTTTAAGTCAAGATTTATTTAACCAAAATATAGAAAACATTAAACTCTTTGAGATAGAACCCGGTAGTTATTTCCTTAAAGTGAAAACCACTGAGGGTTTGTTGGTTAAAAAGTTAATAAAAAAATAAGTTAACCTATGACTAAAAATCAGGTGTTAACCTCTTCAAGTAAAAAGAACACTTTATTTTCTAATCAACCTCGTTTTTAGCCCCATCAATCATGCTGAAAACACCTTCCGTTGGCTGATTTCGTCATGCGCTTACACCTTCTTCCTTCGAGGGTTGTACCTGAACATTGAACAGAAGTACTATTCAC
>CANHQC010000291.1 GCA_947462695.1 Flavobacteriales bacterium
AATAGGCCCTGTTTAAATCGGAATTCGATTTACTTTGAAAAGCAATTTCTGTGTTGTCGAATGAAATCATGTGTCAAAATTAATCGTTTTCGTGCATCGTGAATGCAGGTGGATAGGTTTCTTTATTTTTGTTATTCAAATAACCGTGTAAATGCCAAAATCATCGATTGATCATTCCAGTCCTGTTATTTTTTCATCGCTTGATGAAAGTCCATTGCAACAACTTCTCGATACGGAATTTGTCCATTCGAAAAAGGTCATTATCGTTGATGAAAACACGAATGAGTTTTGCCTTGAATACCTGTTGACTTCTATAACCGGACTTGAAGACGCTGAAGTCATGATGCTTCCGGCTGGTGAGGAAAATAAAGTACTTGAAATCTGTTTTCAGGTGTGGGAGGCGCTTACAGAATACGGAATAGGACGTAAAGACCTCATTATTAATCTAGGTGGTGGAGTGGTAACCGACACAGGAGGTTTTATTGCTGCAGTTTTCAAACGTGGTGTTCCCTTTCTTCACATTCCAACCTCCTTATTGGGAATGGTTGATGCGGCGATAGGAGGAAAGACCGGAATAGATTTTGGGCCTTACAAAAATCAGTTGGGTACTTTCACAATGCCAGAAATGACTATTGTGGACACTGCATTTCTTGGAACGCTTCCGCAGGAAGAGGTGTTGAATGGATTTGCGGAAATGGTGAAGCACGCATTGATTGCTGACATAGAGCTTTGGAATGCCTTTCTACAATTGGAGCGCATTGAAGCCAACGAGCTGATGCCGTTTATAGAAAAAAGTGCTGCAATTAAAATGCAAATTGTCACTGAAGATCCAGCTGAAGCAGGTCAACGTAAACTTTTAAACTTCGGACATACAGTTGGTCATGCCTTAGAAGGTTGTTTTTTAAGCACAGAAACACCCATTTCCCATGGTTTAGCAGTTGTTCTTGGTATGATTGCAGAGGTACATCTTTCGGTTGAATTGGGTTACCTGTCAAGCCACGACCAGGAACTGATTGTTTCTTCATTAAAAAAGTGGTTTCCGCTCATAAATATCCCGGTGTTTGAAAATGAGCAAGTTATTCAACTCATGAAAAATGATAAAAAGAATTCGGAGAACAAAATCAAAGCAGCCTTGTTAAAAAAAACCGGAAAAGGAATTTTTGATCAAATTTCAACAGATGAAGGAATTTTGTCTGCGCTTGATTATCTTCGCCAACATATAAACTAAAAACAAAAACCATTAAACGATGTTAGTAACGATTCTCTTATTGATTTTTACGGTAATAGTTTTGCCGATTGTCTCATTTTACTTCGGAACACCATTAAATACGCTTCAGTATGACGTGTTAATGAATACGGTTTGGATTGTTGTCGGTGTCATTGCGTATACCTTTATTGTAGGTGAGTTGACCAATAACAACTCTCAAGTAGACAAATTATGGAGTATTGTTCCGATAGTTTACGTGTGGAACATGACCATCGACGGAGGAATGGCACCGCGTATGGTCCTTATGGCCATTCTGGTTACTATTTGGGGAGTTCGATTAACCTACAATTTTGCGCGACGAGGTGCTTACATTTGGCGTTTTTGGGCGGGTGAAGAAGATTACCGCTGGGAAGTATTGAGAAAACGTCCTGGATTCAACAACCGTTTTGTGTGGATGTTATTCGACTTGTTTTTTATTTGTGCGTACCAAAACACGCTAATCTTCTTATTTACATTGCCAATTTTATCCGTGTTAGGAGATGATGTCAATCAGGCGTTAACCATTGCAGATTATCTTCTAGCGGCTGTATTTGTTGGATTGGTTGCCTTGGAATACATCGCCGATCAACAGCAATACGATTTCCAAACAGAGAAATACCGCAGAAAAAACAACGGTTTACCATTAGAGCACTACGAAAAAGGCTTTATCGATACTGGTCTTTGGGGAAAAATGCGTCACCCGAACTACTTTGCAGAACAATCCATTTGGGTGATTTTCTACTTGTATAGCGTCATTGCAACCGGAGAATGGATCAACTGGTCGATTGCCGGATGTGTGTTATTGATTATTCTATTCAAAGGAAGTTCAGATTTCTCGGAATCCATTTCAGCTGAGAAATACCCTGAATATAAAGATTACCAAAAGCGCGTACCACGATTCTTGCCGTTTACGAAAGGGTAAATCACTCTTTCAACCGCAACAATCGCTCGCGAATGCCTTCTAGTTTTTGAATTAAATCCTCCTTTTCGGGGGATTTTTTTGTTGGTGAAGGTGTGGAATTGGCTACCGTTGTTGAAGAGGTGGATTTTACTTTTAACGCTTTTTTCGCGCCTTCGATGGTATAGCCTTCGGTTTTTACGAGATGGTAAATCTTGTTAAAAGTTTCGATGTCTTTTGGGGTGAATAAGCGGTTGCCTTTTCTGTTTTTTTTTGGTTGAATTATACCAAATTCCTTTTCCCAAAACCTTATTAATGAGGTATTTACGTTGAACATGTCAGCAACTTCACCAATGCTGTAGTACAATTTAGTAAGTGACTGTTTATCAAACGACATTTGTTAATAACTCTAATTTGTTTCGAAAATAGTTATATTTTTGCAACCGCAATGCGATCGAATAGGTTCATAGTAAAATATTTGTTCCTTGTTGTATGCCTTTATTCTTTAAGTTCTTATGCTCAAGTTACAGGTAATCAGCAAGATGCTAAATTGACGTCAGCTGTTCAGTCAACCAACCCCGTGGTTCGACAAAATAGTCAGCAGGTTGATGCCATTATCTCCTACGCAAAAAATTTCCTTGGCACGCCCTACAAATGGGCAGGAGCAACACCTTCAGGTTTCGATTGTTCAGGATTCATTTCATACATCTTTGGCAACTTTGGGTTTAGTTTGGTTCGGACAGCTGGTGGTATTGCCGAATTCGGCGAAACAGTTCGTCTGGCAGATATCCAACCGGGAGATTTGATGTTCTTCAAAGGAAGAGATGCTTCTTCTACTCGTGTCGGCCACGTTGCCATGGTGGTGGAAGTCGCTCCGGGCGCAATAAAGTTTATTCATGCCTCCAGTTCTCGTGGTATTGTCATCGATAATTTTACCACAAGTAAGTACTACATTCCGCGCTTCATCAAGGCCAAACGCTTGGATTACGGGGAAAAGCAGAAGTAGTCAACTTTTTCGTAGCTTCGTTGTTCCTCTGAATAGCTTGAAACTATGGTATCAACCCACGACAATGTAAAAATTAACCAACGCAGGCAATGGCTCTTTGTCTTTCTCGCAGGATTATTTGTCACCAACGCTATAACAGCTGAATTAATAAGTAATAAGCTTATTGAAATTCCATTCTCCATAAATCTAGG
>CANHQC010000292.1 GCA_947462695.1 Flavobacteriales bacterium
CAAAAAGATCCGATCAAAATTACTCATTATTATTGGTATGCGGAATAAATAAACCGTTATCCTTCTACCAATTGAATGCAAAATTCTTGGTGTCGATCAGGAATTCTTTCAAAACTGATTTCACCGTATATTTTTTTATTATTTTTACAAGCGAAATCAAAAACACAGGTCATGAGTATTTTCGGAATTGTATTGTTTCTACTGATCTTTGGAATGGCGTTCTGGTTATTGCTATTCTTATTAGGGTTTATTGTTCCTTTTTGGATTACCCTTGGTGTTTTTGAAAAAATGCGTCCAAAACGAATTTTTGAAGAAGCAGAGGAACACTAATAGATTCTTCTTGAAAGATATATAAGAACGCTATCCGATTGGGTAGCGTTTTTGTTTTTGCGCTTTATTTTTTTTAATACTACACTCCCAAATCCTCCCAATTAATAAATGACAAGATGTCTTTGTAGTGTTTGTATTCCGTCCCTTCAGGATTTCGCTCTTTCAGAGCTGGAGACTATGTCGCTTTCATTCGATTATAGCCCTTTAAGGATGATATATTCATGTTGTGTGGTTTCTTTGATATGAGTTAGGGAATTTCACTCTTTCAGAGCTGGGAACTATATCGTGTTCATTTGACTAGAGCCCTGAAAGGGCGATATATCCAAACGATGGATTTTGTCCATCGTTTGGCAACTGAGATTCATTCTACTCAGCCCTGTAAGGGCGGCATATATATTATACAGTCTATGCTGGTGGGTGAAAGTTAATACCGAACTAGATCGGCCGCACGAATTGTAGGCTGAAATTGGTAAACTAAAGCAACGATTTATTTATTTAGTCGTTTTAAACATGTTATCATGAAAGTACAGCACTCATTGATATGAACTAAAAATGGTAAAGCTTTTATTTATTTCCTTCATCGTTTCCCACTCACTTTGCGCGCAGGGCATTTATGATCTTGCTCGTTCAGGGACGGTTGAACAAATGCGAACGCATCTAAAAGAAAACCCTTTACACATCAACCAACTCTCAGAAAATGGTCTAAGTCCTTTCTTATTGGCTGCATACCACGGAAATAATGATGTTGCTGTGCTTCTCATTGAGAAAGGAGCAGATTTATCGTATTGCTACAAAGAAGGTTCAGCGATTTATGCACTCATTTATAAAAACAACATCCCTATTTTGGAAGAAATTATTGGGGAAGGGGTTAACGTGAACGATTCCTGTCAATTTGAACAACTTGGTTATCCAATCCATTTTGCATTGTCTTTAAAGCGTTACGCTGCCGTTGAACTCCTCTTAAAAAACAACGTCGATTTGGATGTGAAAGACCAACAAGGAAGATCGATCGCTCAATTATTAACTCTCTATAACGATCCTAAATTCTATGAACTATTCAATTAAATGGTTGAGCGGCATTACGCTTGCTTTTCTCGTCTTTTGTTTTTCAAGTCAAACGTTCAGCCAAACCTATACGACCGGTACTGTGACGTTGAGTAACACCAGTGGTTTAGCCATGACCGCAAAAATTGATGTCAGCACCCAAGTTACACTCACGCTTACGGGTCCTGCAGGCAGGTGGTTTGCTCTCGGTTTCGATGCAGGCTCTATGGCCAGCGGTACAGATGTTGTCGGCGTGCATAACGCAACTACATTGAATGCATTTGATTGTCACCTTACTGGTTACAGTGCACCAGTGACAGATCCTCAACAAAACTGGACAATCACTTCAGATGCGTTGAGTGGCAGTGTGCGAACCATTGTAGCAACACGACCGCTCAATACAGGTGACATAAACGATTACGATTTTCCTTCAACGCCAACTTCTATTGGACTTATATGGGCGAGATCAAGCTCTGCATCTTTCAGTTATAGCTATCATGGGGGATCTAATCGCGGTATATCTTTCGCGAATTTTACACTCGTACAACCACCTGCTGCGCCAACTGGTTCTGCAAATCAAACGCATTGTACCGGGTCAACAATTGCACAGTTAACGGCAAGTGGCACTGCTATTCAATGGTATGCTAATTCCTCAGGTGGTCTGCCATTAGCAAGCACTACCGCTTTAGTAAATGGAAGCACCTACTACGCTACTCAAACCGTGAATGGTCTTGAATCGATCAATCGATTGGCAGTTACAGTATCATTAACGTCTGTTCCCATTGCTCCTAGCGCCATAAATGGATCTTTGCATTTTTGTTATTCAGGTAGTGGACAGCAATATAGTTTAACTAGTGTTCCAGGTGCAACATCGTATGTATGGACCACCCCGATTGGAGCTTCGGGTTCAAGTGTCGGAACCAATCTTAACTTATTGTTTTCTCCAAGTTTTCAATCTGGAACTTTAACCGTACAAGCACAAAACAGTTGCGGACAAAGTTCACCGACAAGTATTGTAATCAACCAACACCTGCAGTCATCAACAACATTAAATGTGACGAGTTGCACCCCTTATGCCTTTAATGGACAAACGTATAGTCAAAGTGGTACATATGGTTACCAAGGAAATACGGTTTGGGGTTGTGACTCAACTATTGTTTTAAATCTTACTATTTCCTCAGCAATTAATGCAAATGTAGCTGTTGATGCGTGTGGTTCGTATGCATGGAATGGTCAATCATTCTTTTCAAGTGGCATTTTTGTGGATACGTTTCAAACGGCCAACGGATGTGATTCAATTGTAACGTTGGATCTTGATGTAAATCCGATCTCGGTAGTGGAATTCGATACAACTGTTTGGGGCAATTTTATATGGAACGGTATTGAATATACAAGCTCGGGTGCTTATTCGCAATTCTTTACTTCTGAGTTCGGATGTGATAGTACGGTGAATATAAACCTTACCTTGATTATCGGAGGACTTAACGAGTCAGCTATTCAATTATCTGTCTACCCGAATCCGGTTGGAGGTGATAGGCAGTTATTTATTGATGAAGTTTCAAGTCCAACCGATTATGCCATTTTGAATCTAGACGGCAAAATCGCTCAATATGGCAATACAACAGGAACAATCACTTTACAAGATTCACTGAAAAGAGGATTTTATTACCTGCAATTTCAAGATCACGTATTTAAAGTGATGATCGAATAAAATTCAACGCGCTTACTTAGTTAATACGCTTATGATTTCCAATTCAATGGGCAAAAGTTAGTTATACGGCGTGTTGAGTTAAAAAATATTCAGTTAACTTTTCTAGAAATCTTGATTTAATTTGGTTGAAATTAGTTGACTAAATCACTCATTCAGTTTAAAATTTGATAAATTGATTCGCCTTTTACAGGGTAGAACCTTGTGAATGGTTGATGAAAGTAGTTTGGGATTAGGGATTCCGCTCTTTCAGAGCTA
>CANHQC010000293.1 GCA_947462695.1 Flavobacteriales bacterium
AGCGCAACCAGTTCAGGAAAGAATTGATGCAAGAGTTTGGTGTCAAATGCGAGTTTCAAGCCTCTGGATGGAGTATGACTCAACACAATTTTATTGAATTCGTCCATTATTCGCTCGGCAGAAATAATAGACAATCGCTCCGCATTCTGAATGATCGATGTTAAACTTTCACTTTCTATTTTAAAATCCAATTGTGAAGCAAATCGAATGGCACGCATCATCCGAAGCGGGTCATCACTGTATGTCGTATCTGGATCTAAGGGTGTTCGAAGAATCCCTTTTTCTAAATCGGCTAACCCATTAAACGGATCGATTAACTTTCCGAAATCTTCACCATGCAGACTGATCGCTAACGCGTTAATTGTGAAGTCACGTCTCTTTTGGTCATCTTCTAATGTGCCATTCTCGATAATTGGCTTCCGAGAATCAGACCGGTAAGATTCCTTTCGTGCGCCTACAAACTCTACGTCTAAATCCTTATACTTAAAATGAGCGGTTCCGAAATTGTGAAATAAAGAAACTTTTTTAACCCGTAATTTTGACGCACACGCTTTCGCCAATTCCAATCCGCTTCCAACTACAACAATGTCTATATCTTTTGAAGGCCTACCTAGAATTAAATCACGA
Organism: Flavobacteriales bacterium; assembly: GCA_947462695.1. Taxonomy (GTDB): domain Bacteria; phylum Bacteroidota; class Bacteroidia; order Flavobacteriales_D; family Crocinitomicaceae; genus M0103. Next base: position 628 of record CANHQC010000293.1, read on the forward strand.
ACGAATCCTCCGATAACATATGCCTGAAGGTTGTGTTCTGTAACCAGCTCAGACGTCACTTTAAAAACAGGATGCTTGAGGTATTTCGCGTAATTTTCGCTCATTGGTTGCAAAGATAGGTAGAATTCGAAAATAGGCAGATTAACTTCGAATCACCTTAACGCCGCCTGTTAAGTCAATTTTGATAATCTGAGAAGGACTGGTCATTGTTTCATTTAGACGCCAATTTAACACGGCATCAACACCTTCTTTAATTTCGGAGTCAATTTCATCAAAACAGGTAGGATTTACTTTGCCTGATAAGTTGGCAGAAGAACTTACAATAGGTTGCCGTAAGCTCCGTATCAATTTTAAACATGATGAGTCTTTTGTAACCCGAATAGCAATTGATCCATCTTTCCCTAGAACAGCTGGTGCTAATCCTTTTGCTGATGGGTAAATGATGGTTAGCGGTTTGTCTGCCAAATCGATGAGGTCATAGCAAACTGGATGGAAGTCCGGTACGATTCGTTCAAGCATAGTAAACCCATCTACCAAAATAATGAAGCTTTTGTCCTCTGGTCGTTTTTTTAAACTCAGGATTTTCTGACAGGCTGATTCATTCGTCGCATCACATCCTATACCCCAAATGGTATCCGTTGGGTAAAGTAGGGTATTCCCTTCTTTAAGAACAATTGTGGCCTCTTCGATGCTGACGAGATTCATAATTTTAGCTGCTTATTCGTTTAATAAATCGGGACGACGTGTTTTCGTTCGAATATACGCCTGTTCCTCTCGCCAAGCTTCTACCTTTGAAGGGTCTCCTGATAGTAGTACTTCAGGAACTTTCCAACCTCGAAATTCCGGCGGGCGAGTATAGACCGGAGGAGATAAAAGATTGTCTTGGAAGCTGTCCGTTAATGCAGATGTTTCGTCGTTTAATACACCAGGTATTAAACGCGCAATAGCATCAACCACAACAGCGGCAGCAAGTTCTCCACCTGACAAAACAAATGATCCAATGGAAATTTCCTTCGTAATGTAATGCTCGCGAATACGCTCATCCACTCCTTTGTAATGTCCGCAAAGTATGATTAGGTTTTTCTTTAACGATAGTCCATTTGCCATAGGTTGTTCGAATAAATCACCATCCGGAGTCATGTAAATGATTTCATCATATTCCCGCTCACTTTGCAATTGATCTATAAGCGAAGCAATTGGTTCAACTGACATAACCATCCCTGCTCCACCACCATATTGATAATCGTCAACATTTTTATGCTTGTTGGTCGAATAGTCCCTGATATTGTGCACATGAATCTGCACCAATCCTTTGTCTTGTGCACGTTGCATGATTGAAGCACCAAATGGACTTTCAAGTAATTGCGGAACAACAGTTAAAATATCAATGCGCATAGTGCAAAAGTAAACATTTCATTTTTGAAGACTTCAGCACAAACTGACTGAAATCCTTATTTTCGTAGTTATGGGTAAACTTCTTATTATTGGTATCAGCTTGTGTGTTTTTTATTCGATGCATGCACAATGGAGCGGAAATTCGTCTCCAACGTATCCTCAGCTTATCAGTCATTTGCAAAAACTTGATCGTGCACATCGGGAAATTGAATTGTATGCAATGGGCGATTCAGATTATGGTCTCCCCATTTATTTGTGCGTGATTAATGGATCTGGTGATTCAACAAAAACCTTTGAAAAAGCGAAAGAACAAACGACTATCTTGATAAATAATGCCATTCATGCAGGTGAACCAGATGGAATTAATGCATGCCTAATTTGGTTAGACCAATGGATAGCTAAGGGCAAACCAACCAAGGATCTTCCGGTAATTGCCTTTATTCCTGCATACAATGTCGGAGGAATGATGAATCGAAATAGTACGAGTCGAGCCAACCAAAATGGTCCAGATGAGTATGGCTTTCGCGGCAATGCACAAAACCTCGATTTGAATCGTGATTTCATTAAAATGGATTCAGAGAATGCGTTTACGTTCGCCAAAATATTTCATGCCCTTAATCCAGATGTCTTTGTTGATACGCACGTCTCTAATGGTGCAGACTACCAGTACACAATCACGTATATTTCTTCGATGAAAGAACGATTGGCGCCGTCTATTAGAAAAATAACGTACGATAAGCTATTGCCTTGGATGAATGTGAATTTGAAAAAAGATGGGTGGGATTTATTTCCATATGTCGAGTTAAAAGGGGAAACACCTGAAGATGGGCTGTACGCATTTAATGATCTTCCGCGCTACGCCATGGGGTATGCCACTTTATTTCATGCCATTAGTTTTACTACCGAAACTCACATGCTTAAACCTTTTCCCCAACGGGTTCAATCAACACTCGCTTTTTTAAATAGGCTCATTGAATATACTGCTTCAAATGCGAAGGAAATTGAATTAGCAAGAAAGGCTTCTATCGATTATTGGAATGCACAAAGCGTGTACAAGTTCAATTTTGAATTAACAGAAATCAAGGACAGCGTTTTATTTAAAGGCTATACATTTTCTAAACCAATTAGCGAAGTCACCAACTTGCCACGATTGAAATACCATACCGATCAACCTTATGAAAAGTACATTCCTTGGTACGGTACGTATGAAGCGAAATCAACTCAGGAAATTCCAGATTTTATTGTTGTTTCTAGGCAGTCGAAACGTGTTCTAGAGCGATTGATGGCGAATAAAATTGACATGTCAACAATTAAAAA
>CANHQC010000294.1 GCA_947462695.1 Flavobacteriales bacterium
GGTTGATTCAGGTAGCGTTGTTTGAATTCCTCAATGACAACGTTTCGCTGAACTTCCAGGCTTTTCGGTGTAAATGCCAAGGAGAGCATGCGATCGCTCTCTAACCAAAGTGCGGTTTCCAAATTGTGGGCAGGGAGTACATCGTAGTAATTGGTTATATCATTAGATGTAAACGCATTGCTTTCTCCACCCGCCCGTTGAAGGGGATCATCAAAGTCTGGGATATTAACCGATCCACCGAACATAAGGTGCTCAAAAAGATGCGCAAATCCAGTCTGATCAGGCGACTCATCACGCGCGCCTACATCATAAAGTGTATTGACCACCGCCATTGGAGTCGTTGGATCATGGTGAAAAATGACTTGAAGGCCATTGTCTAGTTTGAATCGTTCAAATTCGATCATTAGAAAGTATATTTTTCTGTTTGTTGTTCGTCTAATGCTTCTCGGTATTCACTAATTATTTCGCTAACTACCGCAGCAGCGGGCATGATTTCGTTGATTAATCCGGCTACTTGACCAATTTCAAGCTCTCCCTCAACTAAATCGCCTTCAAACATTCCCTTCTTCGCGCGACCTCTACCCAGTAATTCTTTCAATTGGTCAATAGACGCACCCGTTTCATAAGCTGTTTGAACCTTTTGATAAAATTCATTTTTTACTAAACGAACCGGCGTTAATTCTTTCAATGTGAGTTGGGTATCGCCTTCATTGACGTTAATTACGACATGCTTAAACGCTTCATTAGCACTTGACTCGAATGTTGCAACAAAACGACTGCCAATTTGAACCCCATCTGCTCCCAGATTCATTGCTGCGAGCATAGCACGACCGGTTCCAATTCCACCTGCAGCAATTAATGGAATGGAAAGTTCTTTGGCAACCATTGGAATAAGGCACATGGTAGTGGTTTCGTCACGACCGTTATGTCCTCCAGCTTCAAATCCTTCCGCAACAACAGCGTCAACTCCTGCTTCTTGCGCTTTCAAGGCGAATTTTACACTTGAAACCACATGAACCACCTTTATTCCATGCGACTTAAGGTGACTTGTCCAGGTTTTTGGATTGCCGGCGGAGGTAAAAACAATGGGGACTTTGTACTTGATAATTGTCTCAATGTGCTTATCAATATCGGGATAAAGCATAGGTAAATTGACGGCGAACGGTCGGTTCGTAGCTGCTTGGCATTTTTGAATGTGCTCTTCCAAAATGTGTGGGTACATGGATCCTGATCCGATTATTCCCAATCCTCCAGCATTTGAAACTGCTGAAGCCAATTCCCAACCTGAACACCAAATCATTCCAGCTTGAATTAAGGGGTATTCAATATCAAATAAAGAAGTAATGCGATTTTTCATGCGTCTAAAAAGTAATCAGACAAAAAAGGTCGTTCTGATTAACACGAAATTACGAGTTTTATATGACAGAAACTTCCACTTTTGCGTTTGACTTTATACATTTCCTTGAGATGGATAATTTTATTCGTATTTTCGAATTCAATCTCGAAAAATAGTTGGATCTGATGTTGAACAGGTTATTGGTTTTTATTTCCATTTCGCTTGTTTTTGTGGGTAAAGCACAAGAGATTCATCACGCCCATTCCGTGCATCATGCCTTTCTTGAAAACAAAGGTCAATGGCCAAAGTCCATTTTGTTCAAAGCACATTTCTCAGGAGGAAATCTTTGGGTGGAACAAGGTCGATTAGTTTTTCAGTTACAAGATTTTACGCGTATTCATACCGCTCATGGCGCTCGTGGTGAGGCTGCTGACATCTCTGCCCGTCAGACGGTAGCGCAAATTCAATTTGTTGGGGCCCAGGAAGTGAAACGGGTTGAACGCATGCAGCCTTCAGCACATTATTACAATTTTTTTATCGGAAACGACAGTTCGAAGTGGTCGAGTGAAGCCAGAGGTTATCAAGAGGCTGTCTTAGGAGATCTTTACCCGGGAATAGACCTTAAATTGATCGAGCAAAAGGAGGAATTGAAGTATGAATTCAGCGTGAAACCGAAGGCTAATCCCGATCAAATCCAGTTGGAAATAAAAGGATATGAAGCACTTAAAGTAGACCGCGAGGGCAATTTAATTATTCGAACGGCGCTTGGCGAGATCATGGAACGTAAGCCGTATTCGTATCAAATTATCAACGGACGAATTAAAGAAATCAAAACGGCCTTTCGATTAACTGGCAATCGCGTTCAGTTTGAATTGGGAGAGTATGATCCCACTGTTGAACTTGTAATAGATCCTGTATTAGTATTTGCTACTTATGCGGGTTCTGTCACCGATAATTTTGGGATGACAGCCACTTATGGTTACGACGGAACAGCTTATTCTGCGGGGATTATTTACGGAAATCAATACCCAACACCTGATCCGCTGGCTTGGGATGTGACTTCGAATATTACAATCCCAAATACGAATGTTGCGACTACTGACGCATTCATTTCCAAGTACTCAGCGGATGGAACAACCATGCTTTGGACGACTTTCATCGGTGGAGGGGATAATGTTCAAGGTACAGAAACTGCGCATTCCTTGATTTGTGATCAGAACAATAACGTCTATTTGTATGGTGTTACATCGGCTACCGATTTTCCGGTGCAAGGTGGATTTCAAACGATCCATGCCGGTGGAGAAGCGCTTTCTGTCAATTTCAACGGAACAAATTTTGGTACAACAGGAACGGATATTTTCGTCGCAAAGTTCAGCTCAAATGGACAGAATTTATTGGGTTCAACCTATATAGGCGGATCAGGTAACGACGGGGTCAATTACAAGTTAACATCTGGAAATTACAATTCAGTTGCGGCATACGATTCACTTACAACGAATTACGGTGATCAGTTTCGTGGTGAAATTATGCTCGATCAAGATGGGAATTGCTTAATTGCTTCATGTACAAGATCAACGAATTTCCCCGTATTAAATGCTTTTCAATCAACCAATGCCGGAATGCAAGATGGTGTGGTGTTAAAAATGTCACCGAACCTTTCCACGTTGATCTGGTCGAGTTATTACGGCGGATCGAATAATGACGCTTGTTATTCGTTGAAAATCGATTCATCGTACGCAGTCGTTTTTGCTGGAGGGACAAGTTCACTGAATTTACCGTTTACCGGAGGATCGTACCAAGCGGCATATGGTGGTGGAAAAGCAGATGGATTTGTAGCTAAGCTGGCTCCAAATGGGTTTGCCGTTCAACAAGCGACGTACTTGGGAATGGCACAAATGGACCAAGCATTTTTCGTCGAAATTGACCGCAACGACAACGTTTTTGTGCTAGGTCAATCTGTTGGCGGTACATTTCCCGTGGTCAATTCACCGTATTCCAA
>CANHQC010000295.1 GCA_947462695.1 Flavobacteriales bacterium
AATCGGCCGAACAGTATCAGTATCAATATTACCACTCGAAGCGTTACCGTTCGCGAAAAGAAGCTTTACAGTTTGGAACGAAAAACAAAGATGCGGGTGCACAACAACTTATCCTAGATGGATTGAACGATCCGTTTTGGTCGTTGCGCGCATTAGCCATTGAAAAAGCATCGAAGTTAACTGACGTAAATAAAACGGTTGGACTCGAGCGAATTGAAACGTTGGCAAAAAATGACACCAACTCATCGGTGCGTGCTGCAGCGTTAAACTTCTTAGTGAGTAACGGACAAAAGGATAAAGTTGCGCAATTATTAGTCAATCGAATCGATGAAGATCGTTCGTACAAAGTGGTTGGAACCGCATTAAAGCAATTGGGTAAAACTAATCCATCGATTGCACTTGAAAAAGCTCGTGTATTGGAAAAAGAGACCGCATCTTCCATGATGAATGGTATTGCGCAATTGTACGGAGCTTATGCTGATTCAACTGTGTTTGGTTGGTTTAAGGAAGCCATTCAGAGTGGAAAAATTCAAGGTTTTGATGAGGTAGGTATGTTGGGATCGTATACGTATTGGTTGAGCAGACAGCAACCTGATCTTATCGTAAACGGATTAGCAATCTATTCGCATGTACAAGCTCAGGGAGGTATGTATGCAAAGATGTTTGTTAATCAGAATTTTGCCTTTTTGTCCAAGCAATGCGAAACTAAATTAGCTGAAGTACAACAAGAAATTGCAGCACATGAAAAGAACGGCAATGCCTTGTATGCAGATCAATCTCGCAAACGGTTGAAAGAATGGCAGCAAGTTCAAGGCCTTCTTGAGCAATTGAAATAGCAAAGAGAAGCTTCTTTACGTTTTTCTAAAAAGTGTTTCGTTGAAATACTGAACTTTTTTCGTGTTTGTTTTTTGTTTTAATAAAAATAGATCTATATTTGATTATTATTTCATCAATTGATTGCTTATTTATTAAACATATGAAACATTTAACAATTGGCGATAAAGCCCCAGCATTTTCAGGATTAGACCAAGCAGGTAATCAGTTATCGCTTGACAATTTTAAAGGAAAAAAATTAGCTGTTTATTTCTATCCTAAGGACAATACACCGGGTTGTACAACGCAGGCATGCAATCTTCGCGACAATTATTCAGCCTTGGGAGAGAAAGGAATTGACATTGTGGGTGTAAGTGCAGATTCAGCCGTTTCGCATCAAAAGTTTATTGATAAATTTTCGTTACCGTTTCCATTAATTGCCGATGGGGATTTAACTGTATTGAATCAATTTGGTGTTTGGGGACCTAAAAAATTTATGGGTAAAGAATATGATGGTATTCACCGTACCACATTTTTGATTGATGAGAATCATGTCATTGTGGGTATAATCGACAAACCCAATACAAAGGATCACGCGGCAGAAATTATCTCCGGTTTTGGACTATAATTGAACTTTTCTTTAGATCGTAAATAGTTTACGTTCTACAGCCTATAATTTTGCATCATAAACTTAATTAAACACCGATATTTTTCTGTTGGAGGATATCTAAAAAACAAACGATATGTCAGTAAAAGAAGTAAATGCCGAAAAATTGAAAGCGCTCCAATTGACCATGGAGAAACTGGATAAAACTTATGGTAAAGGAGCTGTAATGAAATTAGGGGATTCTGCTGTTGAGAAAGTAGAAGTTATTCCTACAGGCTCAATCACGCTAGACTTAGCCTTAGGTGTAGATGGTTACCCAAAAGGTCGGGTAATTGAAATTTACGGTCCGGAATCTTCTGGTAAGACAACGTTAGCTATCCATGCGATTGCTGAGGTACAAAAACAAGGAGGAATTGCTGCTTTCATTGATGCAGAGCATGCTTTTGATCAATTTTATGCAAAGAAACTTGGTGTTGATATTGATAATTTACTTATTTCTCAGCCAGACAATGGAGAGCAAGCGTTGGAAATAGCGGATAACTTAATTCGTTCGGGCGCAATTGATCTTATTGTTGTTGATTCAGTAGCTGCATTAACACCTAAAGCTGAAATCGAGGGTGAAATGGGTGATTCACAAATGGGACTTCAAGCGCGATTGATGTCAAAAGCCTTAAGAAAGCTGACGGGATCTATCAATAAAGCAGGTACGTGTTGTATTTTCATTAACCAGTTACGGGATAAAATTGGTGTTATGTTTGGAAACCCAGAAACGACTACGGGTGGAAATGCGCTCAAGTTTTATTCGTCTATTCGAATAGATATCCGAAAATCATCTCAAATTAAAGAAGGTGAAGACGTTGTTGGAAATCGCGTGAAAGTTAAGGTCGTTAAAAACAAAGTGGCACCTCCATTCCGAAAAGCTGAATTTGACGTAATGTATGGAGAAGGTATTTCAAAAGTTGGTGAGATTATTGACCTAGGAGTAGATCTCAACATTTTAAAGAAAAGTGGTTCGTGGTTTTCATACGGTGAAACACGCTTAGGTCAGGGTCGCGATTCAGTTAAATCGATAATCAGCGACAATCCTGAATTAATGGAAGAATTAGAACTAAAAATTAAAGAAGCTCTTGGGGCTAAAGGAACAGAAGTTCTGGCACTTCAAGACTAACTGCATATCGTAAAAACAGGAACGGCGCCCACAAGGTGCCGTTTTTGTATGAATGTAGTTTTAGTTACATTTAATCCATGAAACAACAAATCGTCGTGTTCATTATCAACGGTACTAAACGATTAACGCCTATTAATAAATCTACGATTCACTTATGCGAAAACCATCCGCTACTAACCGTTGAAAAATACACTACATTATCAACAGGTAACGCAAAGCAACTTGCACTGGATCACGCACACCGATCGGATGTACTTGTATCTGTTGGCGGAGACGGTACATTTAACGAACTTATCAATGGCTGGTTTGCAAATCCACATGCGAAATCAGTCGTAGCAATTCTTCCGAACGGAACCGGTAATGATTTTTACAGAAGCGCGAAACTAAACTGTGTCGGAGAAAAGTTCATTCATTCAATTGTTAATGAAGTTCATCATCCGATTGATGTAGCAAAAATATTTAACGAGAAGTATACCCGTTATTTCACCAATATTGCTGACATCGGTTTTGGTGGTAAAGTCGTATTTGTACTTGAAAAACAGCGTAAATTTTTCAAAGGTAAAATCGCCTATGGCCTTGCTATTCTTCGCACATTTATCGGATATCGTCCACCTAAACTATCCATTAAATGGGATAACGGTGAATTTACAGGTAGTGTATTTATGATGGCTATTTGCAATGGTGAACTTTTCGGTGATGGCTTGTATATTCACCCAGGAGCTCTAATTCACGATGGGAAATTGAAT
>CANHQC010000296.1 GCA_947462695.1 Flavobacteriales bacterium
ACTTGAGCCGTAAATGCCTTTGTTGATGCAACGCCTATTTCCGGACCTGCATGGGTGTATGAACCAGCATCGGTTATTCTTGAAATAGATGAGCCAACAACATTACATATTCCCAGAATGGTAGCACCTTTCGATTTTGCTAATTCAAGCGCTGCGAGTGTATCAGCTGTTTCTCCTGATTGAGAAATGGCGATAACCACATCATTTTCATTAACAATTGGATTCCGGTACCTGAACTCGCTGGCATATTCCACTTCAACATTGATTCGCGCAAGGTCTTCGATAAGGTATTCCCCAACCAATCCAGCGTGCCAAGATGTACCGCAAGCAATCATGATCAACCTGTTGGCTTGCATCATTTTTTGTTCGTAATCTCTAATGCCTCCCAAAGAAACCCAACCTTCTTCCGCATTGAGTCTCCCTCGAAAACAATCGTGAATGGAACGTGGTTGCTCATGTATTTCTTTCAACATGAAGTGCTCATATCCCCCTTTTTCTAATGCCTCTAATTCCAATTCTAGTTGCTGGAAAAATGGTGTTTTAGGTTGGTCAGCGATATTGTATAATTTCAAACCTTCATTAAGATCAATCACTGCAATTTCTTCATCATCTAAATAAACCACCTTTTTGGTATACTCTACAATAGGAGTGGCGTCTGAAGCCAAATAAAAATCTCCTTCCGCTCCAACACCTACCACCAAAGGGCTACTTTTTCTAGCAGCAACCATTCGGTTTGGATACTTCTTTGAAATGGCAACAATTGCATATGCCCCTACAACATGTGATAAAGCCAAACGTAATGCTTCGCCATACCATACATTTTCAGTTTTACTGATGTGGTCAGTTAAATGGACGAGAACTTCTGTGTCAGTTTCGCTTTTAAAAATATACCCTTTTGATAACAATTCTTTTTTGAGAATATCATAATTTTCAATGATACCATTATGAATCAAAGCAATTTCTCCATCCATTGACAAATGCGGATGCGCATTGATGTCGTTTGGTGCCCCATGGGTTGCCCAACGGGTATGACCAATACCGCAAATTCCACTTGTATCCAATTTACTAGCGAATTCTTCAAGATTAGAAACCTTACCTTGTTTTTTAAAAAGCTTTATCGCGTCATTTTGAATTAGCGCTATTCCAGCACTGTCATAACCGCGATATTCTAACCTTTTAAGGCCTTTAAGTACAATCGGATAGGCCTCTTTTTTTCCAATATAAGCTACAATTCCACACATATTTAAAATGAGGTGTAAGTAATCACTAATTTGGGTTTCATTTTATTAATCGTTTGCTGTCCATTAAACACAACACGTTCTGCGGAGTTAATAAAGAATCGAGGTGATAGGTAAAGCGTTGTGTTAGCATAAAGTCCTGAAACAAAAGCCTGTACATAATTTCTAATATCAACCGTATATTGTCTATTAAAAAAGTCAAAGACTCCTGTTGTACCAATTCCTGCCAAACCACCATCTTCAGTTTTTGCCGTTATTGATAATTCATCACTCGGTGGATAGTTAGAACCAAGTTGATATTGTATTGGCAGCAACAACTCCGCTTTATGCACAATAGCATTAGAAGGAATGCCTTTTAATCCGGGTATATCTATTGCTGCTCTAATCTTGAAAGATTGGGCATAGAATTCACTCATTCCACTTATGGTATCGTTTAAGACATTTTGAACTTGTGTTCCATTGTTATTGATTTCCACATGGTTAAAATCAGCGCATTCTGAATTGATTAAGAAATCAAATGTTTTGTTGATACCGTTTTGTGTGTAATAAATTGTCATTTTTGAAAGCGGATCATTAAGGTTGAAGTAGAAAACACCACCTTTTCCACTAGGTTGCGTCCCGTTGTTAACCCTAACATGCAAGCCTTTGAAATAATTCAAGAAATTTTCATTAGATGAAAAATTGTTACCGCTTGAATTGGCTTCAACAACGAATTTTTTGGCGAAAACATTTTTAAGTCGAATACGCATTTGTGTATCAACAGTATCACTACCAATAATTGTTGTTCCATCTGGATTTGGAGTGATGGTACCATAACCTGGTTGAACAAGGTTTTCATTGTATGTTGTTGCTGTACTGAATGTATAGTAAGTTGAATCGACATATAAGTTTTCCGATAGTTCATACACCTCAATATTTTGAGGGGTTAAGTCACCCGTATATCCAGCGTATTCTAACCCAAGCATCATACTGTCTATAGTAAGTGTCGACAAGTCACCAAAATTAGGATCAACTCCTGAAAGTCTGAATTGTGTATAAAAGTTAGTATTAACTGTACCAAATTTTGGGTCATTTAATGATCCAAGCACACCGAAAGCAGGATTATCAGAGATTACGGAGTCTTCCAAAATGGAAAATGTTTGTAACTCGAATGTATCCACTTGGGATGAATTTAGAAGGTCATCTGGGTTTAAGATGTCTTTCCCGATGTCCGAATTTTTCTTTTTACAGGCAATAACTAATATCCCAATGAAAAAAACAGCGGAAAGTAGCAATACCTTCCGCCAAATTCTTTGCTTATCATCACCTTTATATCGCAACGGACTCTTCGATTACTTTATTAAAAAAGTCTGACATAATTTTCGCCTGTTGTTCTTCAGGAACGAAATCTTGCTTCAAACATGTGGAATCTTCAAAAATGCTTCTTAATTCTGGGCTTAAATCTTCACTTGCTACATTCACGCCGTCTGAGAAACCAATTACGGCCTTTGTAATTCCTTCACAACTTGTGTCAGAAAAACAACCCGTTACTTCTTCATCAAACCCATCAAATTTAAGTTTTTCAGCAAATCTTGAATCCCAGTTTTTGTTAAAAGATTCGTTATAAAGGGAGTAAACCACTTTGGTATCAGAGAAATGAGGGTCTTTAGCGTAGAGTTTTTTAGCATACAAGGCCATTGGAGCAGTCATCCAACCATGGCAGTGTATAACATCCGGTTTCCACCCCAATTTTTTCACTGTTTCTAATACACCACGGCAGAAGAACATTGCGCGCTCGTCATTATCGGCGTAAAACTCTCCCTTATCGTCAGCAACAGTATTTTTTCTTTTGAAAAATTCGTCGTTATCTATGAAATAAACCTGCATCCGAGCAGCTGCAATTGAAGCAACCTTAATGATTAAAGGATGATCGGTATCGTCAATAACGAGATTCATTCCTGACAATCTGATTACCTCATGGAGTTGATGCCTTCTTTCATTTATACTACCAAATCTCGGTGTAAATACACGTATTTCCTTTCCCGCTTCCTGAATTCCTTGTGGCAGTTTTCTTGCCGTACTTGCAATTTCAGATTTTGGGAGAAAAGGAAA
>CANHQC010000297.1 GCA_947462695.1 Flavobacteriales bacterium
CATGAGGTGACCGCACGAGGAGCAGCGAAGCGATTTCTTGAGAGGAAGGTCATTTGACATGGTTTCGTACGTTTTATTGGCAACTTCACTTTCCGGTGTATTGATCTTCAAAAAGTCCTCCTGTGACACGATCGCTTCATGATTTCCGATGATGACTTCACCAGGTAGCATTCTTGTAATGAGGATACCGCAGTAAAATGGGTTCTTAAAAATTTCATGCAAGCGACGTTCGTCAATTTTCATTCCTAGGGTATTCAAACGACGAACTATTTCTGCGGAACTGTAGGTATTCTTCACGCGCCATTCAAAGGCTTTGCGAAGCAATTTACCTTCGTCGTTTATAACAATGTTCCAGTCCACTGCTCGGTGAAACCTGTTGGTGTTGATGTAGCCCCTTGGAGGCGTCCATAACCAATAACCCTTGCGCAACAATTCGGACATTCCAGTTTTGGTTTTGTCTCTGCGCATTTCATTGTCGAAGCGACTCAGTAGGAAAAAGAAATCCTGCTGCATGATTCCACCAGCATTGGACGTGTCCACTTTTTGCGTCACGGCAATGAGTAAGATCCCTTGTTTTTTCAATTCATCAGCAATGTAGGATGCATTGGCACCAGAACGCGAAAAGCGGTCGTAGGAATAGATGAGAATAAACCCAATCGTAGAATTTTGACGGGCATACTTAATCATTCGCTGAAACTCCTTGCGCTCATCCGTTTTCGCGGATTCATAGGTTCCGCCAAAGTATTCCGCCACCTCGTAGCCGTTGTTACGTGCATAATCTTCACAGAATTTCTTTTGGGTTGCCAGACTTGTATTGTTGTCCGCTTGTTCCTTGGTAGATACACGCGTGTAGATGATGGCTTTCTTGCGATTGTTTTTCTTCTCGTCAAGACCATACAATTTTTCAAAGTCCTTTATCCTGCTCATTCTTCTGCTTAAGTGTGTAGTTAATTATCAGTTCACAATAGGTTTCCAAGGAATCAAGCAGGTGCTTTGCTTGTTCAATGGGTACATTTTTCAATCGGCTAATTTTTTCAATAAGTTGTTTTCTCTTTTCTTGTTTTGCTTGATCCATTTGCTTTTATGGATGCGCAACCATTCCACTGTTGGGTAATTTATGCGGGTTTTCATAAGATCCGGGTTATTCGGTATCGAGTTTATACTTTGTAGTGTTTTCACAGTGAGCAATAAATCCATTTTGAGTTTTGACAGTTATTTTCTGGTATCCACGAGAAATAATCAAATCACTTAGCCTCGCTTTTTCCTTTATTTGATTGAGTGTTGTAATCTCAATGATTTCAGGCTCAGAATTGTTTTTAAATTTAAGTTCCACCTTCAAGATATTGTCAGTGCGCATTAATCGAATTACTTCAGCTTCCTTTTTCGTTAAAATTGGAATTTTCTCTGAGCAATTTAAATCACCTAAACACTTCACCAAGTCACCTAGTATTTCATTCATTGATATACGTATGTGCGACTTTTGAGTAATTTCTTTGTATTCATTTAGGTAAGCTTCATTTGTCTCCGTAAGTAAACTACTCTCCTCGACTAGCATCACCTTTTCATGGTTATCCAAGATAATATAGAAGGGTTTTCTTTGAAGAAGAATGGATTGTAACATTATTTCGAAATCATTCAATTTTAATTTAAATATCGACTCCCAGATTTCGTGGTCGTTTGCGTTTTTGAGAATTTCATCATTGAAAACGTTGGACTCTTTCATTTTCTGGATGATATACTCTTTATCATTCTCACTGTAAATTTTTTGAGGCTCGTTAAAGAAACTATCCTTTATCTTCTTTATAACCTCTAATGATACGTTGAACTCACGTAATTTTATGATTATTCTGGCCCAAAAGGCTTCACTAAGATTGAATACCAACCATGCTCCAGTAACCTGATTACCAGGAAACAATCCTTTTTCTGACCAATGGTTTGCAACGCGTGGATCAAGCTTAAGTTCACTTCTTTTGAATTTCGTATTTCGCATGAAATCAATGGGGTTGGTTTCCATCTTCACAAATGCGTCAAATACTTTTTTTAAGTTGTCTTCCTGTTTCATGCTGTAAATATACAACTAATTACTAACTTTACACAAATGTTATATAAAAATAACGATTATGAAGTATAAAGACGGTAAGTATCTACAGGTTTGCGGATTTATTCTCTGCGGCATTGAATTTTATGGCCGATTGAACCAAATTTACTGTTCTCCACAATGTAAACAGGCGCACAACAACCGAAAGACAAGTAGAGTCAATAGATTGGCAAACGGTGCAGACACAAAAATCAGAAAAGCAATCAGGATAATGATGAGATTGTTCAAGCCTGACGAGGAGGGGAAAATGGTGATTTCGATGGTAGTGTTGGCATATAATGCCTTTCCCTTTGATCTTCCAACAACACTAATTAAAGATGATCGCTACAGGGGGCAGTTATACAATTTCGGTTTATTCAGTTTTTACCGCGACGGTGAAAATTTCATTTTTTATAAAACACAATAATTATGGCACACATTAAATTCAACCATTTTAATTCGAGTGCGTTCAACAGCTTTGTGCCTGAGGCCGCAAAGGTGGCGAACAATCAATTTCTTAAAAGGGTAATATTTGTCGGAGGTATCGCATTTGTACTTTGGTACATTTTCAAACCAATACCTTCTTTGGTCAAAAAGGAGGAGAAAAATAAGGAGTGATTGTGAAATCAACTAAAGTGATCATTTTATTCGGTGCATTACGACAAATTCAGTTGAATTTTCAATGTTAGCTTCGTTTCCGGGTTTTGACGCTGGTATGTCTTGCTCATCAAAGTTTTCATTAAAAGAAAAGAATCTCTTTGGTCTTATATAATTATGTGAATTTCCATTTTCTTTCCAAGGAATGTATCGTCGTATCTGCTGGCTTATTCCAATAGCATCTTTGTAATACCCGATAAGTTCAGTATGTCATAAAATGATGGTATTCGAAATGCCACGAGAATAATGTTTACTTTGACTTCCTGATGGAGGATAGACTGATATTATCAATGTCCAGTATAAACACTTAATGGGATTGTGTAGTTATTTTAAACCAGTTGATCCTTCGATTATACCTATTGCTTTAATCCAAATTTCATTTTCTTTTTTTCTAATTGGTAAATAAATGATTAAAAAGACAATTAGGTAGAATAAACAAGCTGCGATATAGTTATTATCAAATAGCTCGATTTTGTTGAACAAAATAAATATACCTATAAGGTGATACATCCCCCATACTTTAAATTCGCTATTTTTTTTAATTGTGAAA
The DNA here is from genome assembly GCA_947462695.1 of Flavobacteriales bacterium. Lineage (GTDB taxonomy): Bacteria > Bacteroidota > Bacteroidia > Flavobacteriales_D > Crocinitomicaceae > M0103. Next base: position 3,285 of record CANHQC010000297.1, read on the forward strand.
TCACCATTTAATTCATTAATGATAATTTCAAAACGTCGAGACTCC
>CANHQC010000298.1 GCA_947462695.1 Flavobacteriales bacterium
CTTGTGCACTATATCAAGAACCTGAATTGATGAAAGTGGGAAGTTTTCAATTTGAAAAGTTAAAAGGAAAATCGGTAAACTTCTCTTTAGAAACAAGCGTTGAAAATCCCAACTGGTATGCCATCAAGATTAAACCCTCAACCGTTGATGTGTATGTGGAGAATCTGTTAATTGGACAATTGACGTTGCAATCAACAGTTCGTTACGCACGTAATTCTATTTCCACTGTTAAGGCGCCTTTAAAGGCATCATTGGCCGATGGTGCGTTAATTAATTTAGTACGATTGGCAGGTAAGAATGAAGTAGAAGTTGTACTAAAAGGAAAAGTAAAAGCAGGTGTCTGGTTCATTTCCAAAAAAATTCTTGTGGAGAACAAACAAACCATAGACGGAAAACTACTGCGCTTCGGTTTACCTTGATTAGTCATCTGTATACACCCTATGCACCCGTTTTGAAATGGATGTCATTACCTCATATGGAATGGTGTCCATGGAAGCTGCGAACCGGTGAATCGGTTGATTTGATCCGATGATTTCGACAGGATCTCCCTCATGAACAGTCAGCGCTCCAATGTCAACCATGATCATGTCCATACAGACACGGCCAACAGTGGGACAAAAAACACCTTGAATAAAAACACCCCCTTTTCCATTGCTTAAACTACGACGGAACCCATCTGCATACCCAACTGGAATAATGGCAATTCGTTTCTCTTGACCGGCGATAAAATTTCGACCGTAACCTACACTGTCTCCTTTTTTTAGGCCTTTAAGTTGTGAAACAGAACTGTGCCAACTGAATACAGGTTGAAGTTTTTTGGCCACTTGAGGATGTGAATTCAATCCATACATGCCAATACCTATTCGCACCATATCAAACGCAAAATGCGTATAGTTTGAGATGCCTTCTGAGTTCAATAAGTGCCGAATTACAGGGTAATCTAATTGAGCTGTTAATCGATCGCATGCAGAAGTAAAGCGTTCAATTTGTAGGTGAGTATAACGTTTATCGCGTCGATTGTCTGCATCGGCTAGGTGGGAATAGATCGATTTTATCCTGACTTCAGGTTGCGCTTGGATGGTCTCAATCACCTGTTGTAATTCCTCCGGTTCAAAACCCAAGCGTTTCATTCCCGTTTCAATTTTGAGGTGTATCGGAAACTGCTGGATGCCTTGTGTAATTAATTCTTTGATGAAATCGTCCAACTGATTCAGGGAATAAATCGCGGGTTCTAACTTATAACGAATACAGTCTTCAAACCCTTCCTGCTCCGCATTCATAACCATAATTGGCGTTTCAATTCCTTGCTGACGTAATTCGACACCTTCATCGGCGTAGGCAACACCAAGGTAACTGATGCCTTGTCCAGCAAGAAACTGTGCCACTTTCTCTACACCCGACCCATAAGATTGTGCTTTTACCATTGCCAACAAATGCGTTCCTTCCGGAAGAAGTTGCTTAAAAACAGAGAGGTTATGACGGATTGCCGATAAGTTAATTTCCACGTATGTTTTGTGCTTCTTCAAGCGAAACCGTTGAGCCAATGGACTGAGGCCTGCCTTTCTGGTGCCCTTAATCAATACTGCGGCATCTTTAATTGATTGCACATCAAATGTTTGGTCTGCTAATATATGAAGCTGATCAGGAGAAAATTCACTAACTATTTCTTTAATCTGTGGAATACGATCGGTGTACTGTTCATCAATGCCAATGATCACAATTCGCTTTTTTCCTTTCCCGACACGAAGCTGGTATTCCAAGGAAACTTTTAATCCATCCAAATCAAGGTTATAGGTATCATTGATGATGGTTGTGCCGTTTATACCCTCGAACGTTTCCATACGCAAGGCCAACTGAGGCAATGAACTCACTCTATCGCTAATAACCGCATCATCTTTTAAGAAAAAGCGGGCCGCTTGAATGGCAAGTGCCGCATTCGTCAAACTCGCTTGATCTTGCCAGGGAAGAATCGAAAGCCATTGTGTCAATTCCTCCGAACGCACTTTAACTCCGTTGATCGATTTTTCTTCTTGAGAAGAAAACTGCATCGTCCAAGGATAGAATGTCATTGCTGCTGACTGAAAACACTTCATTTTCTCATGGAGATGTGCTGCCTGAACAGAAAAATTCTCCGCATGTGCCTGACCAAATGAGGTAAAAATGCCGTGCGTAGGTTGGATCATTTCTACCAATTGATCCATTTCTCCAGGTTGAGAAATTCCAGCTTCAATCAATGCAATATCGGCTTCATTCGTAAGATTCAAAAGCGAAAGAGCAACACCCAACTGTGAATTGAAACTTTTTGGACTACGCACAACGCGCATTCTTGGAGTAAGCAAATGATACAGCCATTCCTTGACCGTAGTTTTTCCAGCAGAACCGGTAATGGCAACTACGGGATAAGTAAAGCGAGACCGATGAAACCGAGCCAAAGACTGCAGTGCCAACATGGTATCGGTAACATAGACGAATCGTGCCTCAGGGTAATTTTCTAATGGGAATTGCTCGTCGATAACAAACAAGCGACATCCTTTAGCATACGCCTCAGATACAAACGCATGTCCATTGCGAAAAGGTCCGTGCAAGGCAAAGAAAACCAATGATTGGGTTGGGATGATCGACCGAGTATCCGTAGAAACAGCCTGCACATATCCTGAATGGTCAGAAGAAGCTGTCCTACCGTTTACAATTTGGCAAAAATCAGAAAATGCGATGTTCAGTTTCAATGTGCTATTTTATTGTAGCACGCACGGCAAAGCGGTTTGTATTTTTCGGTAGCTCCTACAAGTACTTGTTCCGTTTCATTCGCCGTACGGTGCGAAAACTGAGCTAAATTACCACAAGAAACGCAAATGGCGTGAACTTTCGTTACATATTCTGCAATGCACAAGAGTTGGGGCATTGGACCGAATGGAACGCCCTTGTAATCCATGTCTAAACCAGCTAGAATAACGCGGACACCTTTTTTTGCCAGTGTATTTGCTACATCCACAATTCCCTCATCGAAAAATTGAGCTTCATCAATCGCTACCACCTTCTCTTTTGCCCAAGTGGTAAGGATCTCATCCGAATGTCGAACGGGAATAGCTTTTAACGACGTTCCTTGGTGACTGACTACATCTTCCTCGTGGTAGCGGTCATCAATTACCGGTTTAAAAAGCAAAAGGGGTTGATTGGCAAATTGAGCTCGGCGTAATCTTCGGATCAATTCCTCCGTTTTTCCTGAGAACATCGAACCACAAACGACTTCTATCCATCCATTTTGTCGGGTCTCATTAGGGAATTGCTCTAAAAACATGATTTGTTCAACTTTTGGTTATTAA
>CANHQC010000299.1 GCA_947462695.1 Flavobacteriales bacterium
GGTAGCTTATCGAAACGGTGGATTAAAATTCTCGGTCGAAACAAGGACAAGCTAGCCACAGAATTAAAGCAAAGCAAAGATTTGGTTGCATTAATTCGTAAATCAACCTCAACAGAATTAACGAAAGAAGAAAAAGAACTGGTTAAAACACAGTTTAAGGATATCGTGCGCTCTATGCCATCACTTGCCATTTTTATGTTGCCTGGCGGAGCTGTACTTCTCCCATTAGTGCTTAAAATTATACCTGATCTCGTTCCGTCAGCATTCCGAGATAACGCCATTGAAAAAGAATAATACTATGAAAAAGAAAATTATTTCACTTTGCTTTTTATTTATTACAACTATCATCTCTGCACAAACAGAATGTATGGATTTAACCAACTACACGGATCAATACCTTGATTTTGTTACCACAGACGATGTGGTGTTTCCAACCGGATCAGCATTTATTACTACAGGCGGCTTGAACTACATTAAAATTGATGAAAACGACGTGTATCAAACGATAAGTGGCGACACGCTTACCTTTTCGGGGAACATCGGCATCAATGCACAATTTTTTGATTGCTCGAATTATCAATTAGAAATGGGTATTTCAAATCCGGTCGGAATGGCTGTGGACGGTACGGTTGTGTTTTCTGGTGGTAATCCGCCCACATCGTTTACTGGACCATCATTTACGTTCACCTCTACTGGTAGCAATTCATATAAAATCGAAGGGACGTTCACGAATGTCGTGCTGTCTTCTCCCTCAACTCAATTGTATGAAGTGTGTTTCACCTGCGAAGGAATGGGAATTGAAGAACATTCAGCTGGTTCTTTCACGGTTTATCCAAATCCATCAATAGAAAAATTTACAGTTGATTTCCCTTCTGAAACAGCACAAATAACCCTAAGTGATTTTTCAGGGAGGGTAATAAATGATCAACTAGTTACTGCTCAATCTACTATTGAAATCACAGATCTAACCGCTGGAAGTTACCATGTGACGTGTACCATGCCAACTGGAAATTCCCTACACACGGTTTTGATCAAAAAATAGCTTCAGGGATTGATTAATTCCAGAATGAGCTGACAATTTTTTCGCGTCGAAAAGTGTTTCTCGAGGATGTCTTGTCGTTCATTGAACGCTTCTCGCGTTAGCGGGACATTCTGCAAACCAATGAAGTGTAGCTTAAATGATTTAGCGTCTGTAGCAATGGTACATAATCCTTCCAAACCCGTCCCAACCACCATGTTCTCATTGACTAAAACCTGACCAGAACTGGCCAGACAGTTGATTAATTTGAGTTTAATTCCAGATGAAACTTCAGTATATAACACGTGAATCTGTGCGCGATTAACCAACTCATCCAGCTCTGATTTTGAAGGATTCGCGACTAGTTCGACGTTATACTTTATACACCACTGCTGCAGGCGTTTGGATGGATTTTTTCCGGCTATGCGCAATGGAAACGTATCGCATATTATACCTTTCACTTGTTGAATGATCCACATCGCTGCTTGTTCGTTTTCAGCAACGGATAGATTTCCGTGGAAAAGTGCGTAAGGTTCAACAGATGTGAAACTGTTATTCAAGGAAGGAATGGAGGCCGGTAACACATGAACTGAAGCGTTAATGGATTTGAGCGTTTGAGCATCACTCGGTTTGATCGCCAATATGTGTGTAGCCACTTTAAGTTGTTTGGCATAACGCTTTAACTTAACCCGTTCTTGTTCAAAATAAATTTTTTGGAACCAGTTAGCTTGCTTACGTAGTCCTTGATAGTATTCATCTTCTAGGTTGTGCATGCGTACCAATGTCATCCGCTGTTGAATATCTGGCATTTCCAGCGACCAAATGGTATGGATGCCTTCAAAAAGTATGGGCGAATCATCTTTCCGCAAATTCGAAAGAAGCTCAGCTGAAATTCGCGATTGAACAATAAACGGTCGCTTAGAGAACAAGTGCCAAAAAGAACGTTTGCGTTCATAGTAAATGACCTTGCCGTATTTTTCCAGCTCAGATTGCTTTTCCCTACCATAATGAAATACATGTAAGGTCAATTCTAGTCCCATTTCATGTAAGGCCTGAATGCGGTAAAACATATCAATTGCCCCGCCGTAATCGGCAGGAAATGGCACATCCAAACACACAATATGTAATTGATTAAGCATGTACTTTTGGATAAATTTCAGCCAATACTTCGCGTTCGTTTTCCCAATTCTCTGTTACTGCAGCTTCTTTCGCATTGCGTTTGAATTCCGCCACAGTTTGAGGCTCTGTAATAGCTTGCTGCATAACCTTGCGCAAAGATTCAGTGGAAAATTCAGTCAGTACCCATCCCAATTGATAGGTTTCAACTAACTTTCGGATTTCAACCAAATCAGTTGCAATGATCGCTGTTTGCGCATGCATATAGTCAAACACTTTGTTTGGTAACGAAAAACGGTAATTCGTATTGTTCGGTTTGTCGAGGGTTAACCCGACGTCAGCATGAAACGTAAACGCCATCATTTCATGGTACGGTCGTTTACCGAAGAACAACACGCGATCCTCAATTTTTAACTCCTGAACACGTTGCTTCAACTGAGGAACAACATCGCCATCGCCGACAATCAATAAAACGGCATCCGCAAGATCAGCCATCGCTTCCACAGCTTCTTCGGCCCCACGATCGATGTTTATCCCTGCACCTTGAATAATGAAAACAGTTCGATCCGTTGGAATACCCAATTGCGCTTTTGAAGGGATTTCGTTCGACTTCCAAAGCGGTGAAACATTTCGAACGATTTCAAGTGATTTGTTGTATTTTTTCGCGTAAAGTTCTGCAATAGATTCATTTACGGTGTAAATCGTTGTCAATTTTGGAAATACCAAACCCTCAATTTTTTCCCAGATGCGTTGGACTTTAGGACGGCCAATCAATTCGGGAACTTCGGTAAAGTATTCATGTGAATCGTAAACCAATCGACAATTTCGCTTCAACTTACTGGCTAGGAAATTGGCAAGGAGTGTGTCCAAATCGTTACTAACCAACAGCGCTGACCGGTGAAAAAGCAGGTAGATGAAAAGCCGGAAATTGTAGCTGGCATAAAACAAGGGTCCTCGTTCTGCAATCAACCTAAACCGCTTGGTTGCATATGGTCGATCGTTAAGCGGCAAACTGTTTTTCAATTGTCGCCCAACCAACGTGACAGAATACCCTTGATCCACTAAAAAACGACAGACTTTATCCACCCGATTATCTGTCAGTAAATCATTGGTCACCGAAACAATGGCTTTATGCGGTTGGGACATGAACCAAAGGTAA
>CANHQC010000300.1 GCA_947462695.1 Flavobacteriales bacterium
CGTATACGGTTTAAGGGTATTGCTAGAAATGGCCGAGGTATCAGGAATGGTAGAGCGCAAAGAGGAAGATTGTTATGCGTTAACGAAAGTCGGGTATTTTGTTGCCAGAGATGAAATGACCCGTGTGAACTTAATGTTTACGCAAGACGTGTGTTACAAAGGACTTTTTCACTTGAAAGACGCTATTGTAAATGGCAAACCTGAAGGGTTGAAAGAATTGGGCGATTGGAAGACAGTCTACGAAGGCTTGGCACATTTACCGGAACATGTTAAAAAAGCGTGGTTTGAATTCGATCATTACTATTCGGATAATTCGTTTGACGATGCGCTAAAAATTATTTTCCGCGACCAACCGGCACGCATTTTTGATATCGGTGGAAATACCGGAAAATGGGCGTTGGCAAGTACACGACACAACAGCGAAGTGGAAGTAGATATTTTTGACTTACCCGGACAATTAGCCGTAGCGAAGAAAAACATTGACCAATACCCAGAACTGAGAGATCGTGTACACTACAACCAGGTTGATATGCTCGATCCAAATTCGGAAATCAAAGGCGGTGCCGATGTATACTGGATGAGCCAATTCCTGGATTGCTTCAGTGAGCCTGAAATCGAGGCGATTCTATTGAAAATAAAGAAAAACGCTTCGAAAGATGCTACGATATATATTATGGAAACATTCATCGATAATCAGGCATTTCCGGCGGCAACATACAGTTTAGTGGCCACGTCACTTTATTTTACGGTCATTGCCAATGGAAACAGCAAGATGTATACGTCTTCAGCCATGAAGTACATTATCGATAAAGCTGGATTTACCTGTGTAGCCGAACACCATTTGCACGGAGATAGTTTTCATACTATTTTAGAAGTTAAATTGAAATAAGCGATCAACGTAAATAAGCTAAAGGATGAATACCTTGAATTTACATCACATTGAATCCGTTGCTCTGAACAGAGAATCAATACACATTGACGCTCAACTCAAAGAGAAAATCCAACAGTCGTTTGCTTTTCTTCAATCTTTTTCAAGTGATAAAATCATTTACGGCATCAATACTGGATTCGGTCCAATGGCCCAATTCAAAATTGATGACGATAAATTAAATCAATTACAGTACAACCTCATCCGAAGCCACTCTTCCGGAACAGGAGATGTACTTGATGATGAGTCGGTTCGTGCTGTTGTTCTTGCCCGATTGAATAACTTTCTACAAGGAAATTCAGGGGTAAGTTACGGGGTGATCGAACAACTTATGCGTTTTCTTGATCATCAAATTTATCCTGAAATCTACCAACACGGTGGCGTAGGGGCAAGCGGTGATTTAGTTCAACTCGCTCACCTCGCACTGAACCTTATTGGTGAAGGATACGTCCGCTACAACGGGCAACGTAGAAAAACCGCAGATGTGTTTGCTGAGTTACACATTCAGCCGCTGAAAATTGAATTGCGCGATGGCCTCGGATTAATGAACGGTACATCTTGCATGACAGGAATTGGTGCTGTGAATTTGATTTATGCAAACCGCTTGTTGCAGTGGGGAGTCGTTTCTTCCTCGATCATAAACGAAGTCGTAGAGGCCTACGATGACTCCTTTTCTGTCGGATTAAATGCGGTGAAATTACACAGCGGTCAACAGGAAATTGCCAGTCAAATGCGCGATTTTTTAGCAGATAGTCAACGGATTCGTAAACGGGAAGAGCTGTTTGCGGATAGTGACGTCCTACAAACAAACGAATTCAAAAAGAAAATACAAGAATACTATTCAATTCGCTGTGTTCCTCAAATTCTTGGACCAGTAAAAGAAACGTTGGATGCGGCGCGCTCGGTAGTCGAAAATGAGCTAAACTCAACCAATGACAATCCAATTGTAAGCGTGGAAGAGCATAATGTGTTTCATGGTGGAAACTTCCATGGCGATTATGTGTCACTTGAAATGGACAAGGTTAAAATTGTCGTTACGAAATTGACAATGCTTGCTGAGCGACAGTTGAACTTCTTGATGAACAGTAAGTTGAACGACTATTTTCCGGCTTTCCTAAACGCAGGAACCTTAGGGTTTAATTTCGGAATTCAGGGCATGCAATTCACCGCCACATCAACGACAGCGGAAAGTCAAATGCTTTCAAATCCTATGTACGTGCACAGCATACCCAACAATAACGATAACCAAGATATTGTGAGTATGGGTACAAATAGCGCTGTAATGGCGAAAAAAGTCATTGAAAACGGCTTCCAGGTGATGGCTATTCACATGATGGCTATTTGTCAGGCAATTGATCTACTTTCCCCTGAACAACGGAAATCACTGTCAAGCAAAACGATGGAGACATACGCGACTATCCGTGCTGTTTCTCCAATGATCACCAACGACGAAGCACAATTCGAACGCATCAATCAGGTAATTCAGGTTCTAAAAAATACGAAGACAGTACTATGAAAACGGCATTAGTTACCGGCGCATCAAGAGGACTAGGAAGAGCAATCGCTATTCAATTGGCAAGTGATCTTGGCTTACATATCATCATCAACTACGCAGGAAATCAAGCGGCTGCTGAAGAAACAAAAGTGCAGATTGAAGCCAATGGCGGAACGGCTGACCTCCTTCAGTTCGATGTGAAAAATAACCAGGAAGTGAAAGCTGCCATGGATAAATGGTTCGCTGATCGGCCCGATTATACGTTGCACGTATTGGTAAATAACGCTGGAATAACGCGCGACAATTTATTTCCTTGGGTGTCAGAACAAGATTGGGATGATGTATTAAACACCTCTGTAAAAGGGATGTACAATTGTACGCAAGCCGTCATTCAAAAAATGTTGCGCAGTCGTTCTGGAAGAATTATCAATATTGCGTCATTAAGTGGATTGAAAGGCGTGCCGGGACAAACAAATTATTCCGCTGCAAAAGGCGCCATGATTGCTTCCACAAAGGCACTTTCTCAAGAGGTCGCCAAACGAAATATTACCGTAAATGCAGTGGCGCCTGGATTTATAACTTCAGACATGACAAGTGACTTGGATGAAAATGAAATGAAGAAAATGGTGCCTGCCAACCGCTTTGGAAAACCCGAAGAAGTGGCGCATTTAGTGAGCTTTTTAGCTTCCGAAAAGGCAGCGTACATAACTGGGGAAGTCATCAATATTAACGGTGGAATTTACGGCTAATCATGGAAAACAGAGTCGTCATTACTGGTTTAGGAATTTATTCGTGTATTGGTGAGAATTTAGACACCGTACTCGAATCGTTGCGCA
>CANHQC010000301.1 GCA_947462695.1 Flavobacteriales bacterium
GTCATTGATCTCGTGCGCAACCTAGAAACCGGCGAAAAGAAATTCTTACTCGCACAAAGTTACATGCCTGCGCAGGAGATTCAAGTCTTACGCAATCCATCAAGCGAAGACATGTGGTACACTGCTGAGGATGGTGGGAATTTAGAAACGCCGGAATGGTCGTTTACGTGGGATCAGTTGAAGCGGTTTTAGGGGGGCAGTTATAATTTCGGCTCCTCCTAAAAAAACTTAAACCCCTAAAAAATGTAATACACCAGAATATATTGTATGCTGTTGAGCCGTTTTGGACCTAGTAATAAATATTTCATGAAAACCAGTTGATTATCTGATGATGTATTGGTAAAATGCCGAGCCAAATACCGAAAACTAAGTTTAATTTTCTTATGGGTTAATGAAACGAATTATACATAATAAACAAATTATTTAGAATATTTCAATAGAATATAGGATTGATCCAAATGAGAGAATATTTACGATATAGGTTTCATTTTCTTCAAACATTTTAATACCGGCACCAACTGATTATGACAAAGCAGCCCGAATGGTAAAACATGTAAGTAAAATACCAATAAAACACCAAGACCATTTTTTTAAGTTCAGGAGATCGTCAAATGCTATAGAACACAAAGTTTCGGTTAGGTGAAATTTTAGAAGGTATCCATGCATCTGTACCCGGTAATATTGCATAAATCCATACTCCCGAAGAAGATAAGCAAGAAAATTATCCAGGATTTAATTAGGCTAAATAATCCAGTTAATGTACTTTTTGCATATTTTTTTGTTCGGCATAATAAGCATCTATGCTATAACTATTTTAAAAAGTGAGATTAAATTAGTTTTATGGTAAGTGTTTTTCAATTGTATCTGGTATTATTTTTTCACTCAATTTTCCAGAATTTATTCCTGGAAGTGAATATTTATTGTTTTTAGATACTGGTATCTGTAAATTATAATTCGGAGTTTGTTTTATCGGTAAATATTTATTTTCAATATCAGACCCGCGATATTGAATTTTCTTCTCCAATTCTAATAGCGATTTTACAGTGTTTGAGTCTGGTAATTTATTTATTGTGTAGGGATTACTTAATTTATAAGGGTTATTTAATTTCAACAAATTAGGTTGAGGTAAGTCCGGTGGTTTTGGGACAGATTTAATTTCAAAATCTGTTGTATTGGGTTCGTTACTTGGTAAATTAATTTGCGGATTGGGTTTAATTGTTTCTCTAGGGTTACTCTTTTGCTCTTTAAAAAACTCTGAAGAACATTTTTTATAGAGTAATGATGTTAGGGCTATTACAGATCCTATTTTGGCTAAAGCTGGCCAAATTGAATCACTTGAATCACTTGAATCACTTGAATCATTTTTTTTATTTGAATTTTTGACTTGATATACTGTGGGAAGTTGATTCTGTTTTGGCGCAATTCTGCTATCTGAATAATCAATTCCTTGTCTTTTTACATATTGCAATCCAGTTTCTTTGTTTTTCACTGAAATATTAATAATGCCATTGGCATCCACGTCGAAAGTCACCTCAATTTGCGGAACTCCACGCGGTGCTGGTGGAATGTAAGTCAATTGGAAACGCCCAAGTTTCTTGTTGTCTGCTGACATAACACGTTCACCTTGTAACACATGAATGTCTAAAGATGCTTGATTGTCAGATGCTGTTGAGAACACTTCAGAAATCTTTATAGGAATCGTTGTATTCGCTTTAATCAACTTTGTGAATACTCCCCCCATTGTTTCGATTCCCAGTGAAAGCGGAATGACATCCAACAAAAGGACATCTTTCACCTCACCAGTAAGCACTCCACCTTGAATTGCAGCCCCAAGAGCAACAACTTCATCCGGGTTAACTCCTTTCGATGGTGCTTTTCCGAAGAAACGCTCAACTGCATCTTGAATAACTGGAATACGTGTAGACCCACCTACAAGGATAATCTCATTGATATCACTTGTTGACAATCCTGCATTTTTCAATGCTGAGCGACATGGAGCAATTGTTCGTTCCACGATAGATGAAATCAATTGCTCGAATTTCGAACGTTGTAAAGTGCGCAACAAGTTCTTTGGAATTCCATTCACCGGCATGATGTACGGTAGGTTGATTTCCGAAGATGTTGTGGATGAAAGTTCAATTTTCGCTTTTTCAGCAGCTTCCTTCAAACGTTGAAGAGCCATTGGATCTTGGCGAAGATCTACACCTTCTTCAGATTTAAACTCATCCGCCAACCAATCAATGATTACCTGATCTACATCATCACCACCAAGGTGAGTATCACCATCTGTTGACAATACCTCAAAGACACCGTCTCCAAGTTCAAGAATAGACACGTCATGTTTTCCACCTCCAAAGTCGAAAACTGCAATTTTCTGATCGATACCTTTTTTGTCCAGACCGTATGCCAAAGCTGCTGCCGTTGGTTCGTTGATGATCCGTTTAATTGTCAAACCAGCAATTTCTCCTGCTTCTTTTGTTGCTTGACGTTGTGCATCATTAAAATATGCCGGAACAGTCACAACTGCTTCTGTTATCTCTTGTCCAAGGTGATCTTCTGCCGTTTTCTTCATTTTCTGAAGAATCATGGCAGAAATTTCTTGAGGCGAATACATTCTGTTGTCAATCTTTACACGTGGAGTGTTGTTATCACCCTTCACAACCTCGTAAGGCACGCGTGCAGCTTCTTTTTTCGTGTCTTCATAGGAAGCACCCATGAATCGTTTGATCGAATAAATCGTTTTTGTCGGATTGGTAATTGCTTGCCGCTTCGCTGGATCGCCTACTTTATGACCATCTTCATTTAAAAATGCAACGTAAGCTGTTGTTGTTAATTTTCCCTCTGAATTCGAGATTACTATGGCTTTGTTACCTTGAAATACGGATACACATGCTTTAGACGTACCTAAGTCAATTCCAATTATTTTCCCCATGAAACAATTTTTTCATGTAAATATTAACTTGATTAGTTAAAATCATTTTTAATTTATTACGAATCTAAAAAAATAATGATTAAAAAAGAATTTTTACAAATTCATTATGGAATTGAAACTCATTTAAGATCGCCAAATCAATACTCCCCCGCCAAAATCGCCATCACCGCATCCGCCAAAATCCCGCTGGTTGTCATGATGCAATCCGAATAACTGGTCGAATTGCCTTTGTAAATTTTGCCGTCATTGAAGGTCAATAAGCAATCAGAATAGCTGGTAGAGTTTCCTTTGTAGACTTTATCGTTGCTGATGGTGTACAAA
>CANHQC010000302.1 GCA_947462695.1 Flavobacteriales bacterium
CGCCCGGTTTTCCTGTGGCTTATCTAGAAATTATTGCCATCAACCCCGAAGCAGTGATTGAAAAAAAACCGCCACCCACGCGTTGGTTCGACTTAGATAACAAAGAACTGCAAGCAGGTGATATTTTATATCGAAAAGCTAGATGTGTCAGAGGAAAAGATGAGACTTTCGAATCATTTGGATTATTTTTTAGAGACCATGAATACTCAAGCTGCAGGTAAGAAATTAGGATTTATTGCTCAAGAAATTGGTCGGGAAATCAACACACTGGGAAGCAAAAGCAACCATGCTGAAATGCAAAAGTTAGTGGTTGATATGAAAGATAACCTCGAAAAAATCAAAGAACAAGTTCTGAATACGTTGTAAGCTATGTCAACCCACGTAAATGGAAAATGCATTATTTTTTCAGCTCCTTCAGGTGCGGGAAAAACGACAATTGTACATGCATTATTGGCGGCACAATTGGGATTGGAATTTTCTGTTTCCGCATGTAGCCGAGATCCTCGACCGAATGAAATCAACGGGAAGGATTATTATTTTCTGGGGATAGAAGGATTCAAAGAAAAAATAGGTGAAGGTGCATTTTTAGAATGGCAGGAAGTGTACACCGACAATTTTTATGGAACACTGAAAGCTGAAATTGAACGCATTTGGTCCGCCGGACATGCGGTTATTTTTGATGTTGATGTGGTTGGCGGATTGAACCTCAAACGTATTTTTGGTGATCAAGCTTTAGCTGTATTTGTTCAACCACCGAGTGAGGAAGAGTTGGAAAAACGTTTGCGTTACAGGAGCACTGAAACCGAGGATAAAATTCAGCAGCGCCTTAGAAAATCCGGGCAAGAATTAAGCAGAGCAAAAGAGTTTGATTTTATTCTAGTGAATGAAGACCTTCAAGTCGCAATTGAACAAGCAAAAAATGTGGTTACCTCATTTTTAGGAAGATGAAAATAGGGTTGTTTTTCGGCACATTTAATCCGATTCATATCGGTCACTTGATTATAGCCAATTACATGGCCAATTACACTGAACTTGATCAAGTTTGGCTTGTTGTATCGCCACATAATCCGTTGAAAGATAAATCAACGTTACTGGCCGATCAACACCGGTTAACATTAGTTCGCATTGCCGTTGAAGACAATAATAAATTGTGGGCGAGCGACATCGAGTTCTCTTTACCGCAACCAAGCTATACGGTTAAGACGCTAGCGATTCTCAAGGAAAAACACCCGACATATTCGTTCTCATTAATCATGGGGGAAGATAACCTGCGTTCTTTTCCAAAATGGTTCAATTACGATAAAATACTGTCAGATCATACTATATATGTTTATCCGAGACTGAGCGTTGAGGACGAGACTGAAACACATGCAGTTGCATCTGAGTTGCGCAATCATCCATCTGTTGTTTATTGTGAGGACGTGCCAATTATGCAGCTTTCTGCAAGCTTCATTCGAAAGAGTATAAAAGATCGAAAAGATGTGCGGTATATGTTATCCGAATCCGTTCATACTTACATAGATGAAATGAACTTCTATCGTTGACGAAGTAACGGGTATTCGGTCACTTTTTGACTGGTCACTTGTTCTACGGTAATTTTCCCGGATCTTTTCGTTGGATTCCAAATGTAGAGTTTAGTCATTTTCCCTTTTTCAAATAGAAATGTACCCTTAAAGGACTTTTTAGCATGAAGCTCAATAGCTACGTACTTTTCACCGTTGTTGACATCGTATACTAGTTTACCTCCGTCCATGTATGAAGTAAGCACAATATTAATGTTACTACTTGCTGTTAAAGGAGGAAATAAGGTTTGAATAGGCGTAAATTCATCCATTGATTCAACTTGAAATTCTTTAAAAGCTAGAATTCGTTTAGCCTTTGGTTGGATGATGTGTTTTTGTAATGAAGTAGGAATGTATTGATAGATCGTGACTCCTTCAATTTCATTATATGCGTCAGTTACTTGTTCTGCACTTATAAACTCTTTGATCTTGACGAATTCTTGGCGATTTTCAAGTTCTTTCAAAGGCAAGTGCATTTCTTGTGGACCGAAATGGCTATCACGAACAATGATGTCTCCCGGTTTTAGCAACTGTTGAATATCGTGTGTTAAATGTGCGAATGAGTGATGAACAATTGGGGTGTTTTTAATGCGTCCATTTTCGCCGTATGCATAAGCAAATAAGGGAAAATGGTAGTAGATCTTGTTCCCTTTAAGATTGGCAGCTTTCAAGAATTCTGCTGCATGTATAACTTCCTTTTCCAACGGGTCTGCTTTTTTGGGGAAGTAGGTTGTGTTGACCAAAAGAAAAATGAGCACGCTTGCTACTGCAGTGAAAATTCCATTAACGATAAATAGATTATTGAGCGGTGTTTTGCCTATATAGATCAAGTTTACAAGCAAAAATACTGGCATCCCTTGCGTGGCTATTCGCGTCAATCCAAGTGATCCGCTTTGACCAGTTGCCCAGAAGTAGCTATGGACAAAAAGTACCCCGAAAAACACCCCGTAGGTAAATACGAGTCCTTGCCAATTAATGGCATTCCATTTTCGTTTTAGGAACAGGTAAATTAGAGCAAACAAACCGCCAATTGCTACCAATAATCCAAATTTACCAATATAGCTCTCATAAGACATTAAGTAATGGTACCATGGACCACTTCCGTAAATTCCATTGTCCATTTGATACGGACTTTTCGTAAAGTACCATAAAAAATCGCCGTAAACGGGTAGTCCGATCAGTCCATAAATTAAGAATCCAGCACCTAGGAAGGGCAAGGATTTGTATTCTTTGAGTAGAACAAGAATTGAGAACGCTAACACAATTGGTAATTGACCTTCACTGCGCATGAATGGCAAAAAAGATACAAGTAGCGCAAACCACAAGTACTTTCGTTCAAGCAAAAGATAAAGAGCAGCCACCAAGGCAAGGTTAAATAAGGGTTCGGTTAATCCGCCTAAAACCGTACTAGAAACGTCATATGTTTTCAGTAAAACCAATGGAAATAAGAGGGAAATCCATGCAGAGGTTTTTTGTTTGAAAAAAATATAGTTGCTTAACAAGACGGTAGACAGAAAAATGAGGATGTTAAACACCACCATCCCATTAAAACCGAACTGTGCAAATGGGGACGACAACAAAATGAAAAGTGGTTTGCCCCAATGATCCAGAAAAAGTGACGGGTTATTCCAAGATGCCTGACTGATGAAAAAATGCATAATTCCGTCACCCGTATCTGTTGGAA
>CANHQC010000303.1 GCA_947462695.1 Flavobacteriales bacterium
CACTTCACGATCAGCAGTATGCAGTTTGTTCATGAGTGACAAGAGCATACCAAGCGCATGCTCGCCAACAGCGTTTCGATTTCCTTCCGGTGAGTTGTATGTCTTTATGCCTCGTTGTTGACAATACGCAAGATCTATGTTTTCCATCCCTGCTCCGGAACGTGCAATGAATTTTAGTGCAGGTGCAAATTGTAGCAGTTCCTCATCCATTCGAAAGCGTGAGCGGATAACGATTCCATAGGCATCATTGAGCAGCTGAATGCATTTTTCTCGTGTGTCATTCGTAGCGTCAATACAGTTAAATCCTGCTTGTGTGAGGCGTTCATTAAGTACCGGATGTACACTGTCGAGAAAAACCACATTTTTCATAATGGAAAGGTAGGAAATTTCGCCGAAGGATGGCAAATGAAAAGGAATGGTTATCTTCAGGAATTAAATGGTGTTACTTTTTCAGCGAATGTCATTATACCTTAAAAATCCATTGTTTATGATGCGTACTTTCTTGTTTTTGTTTGTGCTCACGTGTTTTAAATCGCATGCTCAGCCTACGTATGCGGTGATCAGTCAGCCGGAATATAATGTGTTATTTGACGGTTATCCGAACATCATAAAAGTTGGTTGGTGGAAAAAGCCACAGGTTGTTGAGTTCGTAGGTGAAGGCATGCAAGTGAAAAAGACTGGCCAACAAGGTGCGTTTGAATGCACGCCACGGGGTGTTAAATCGTCGAAACTCCATGCGGTTAATACCAAAACGAAAGATACCGTCGCGTCGTACACGTTTCGTGTGGTCCCGCTGCCAAAACCTGCCGTTTATCTCGGTGAAGCACGTGAAGGAGAAAAAGTAAAAAATCGTTCACTTCTGGCATTAGCGGTAAAACTGGATGACGATGCACCTATCAGCGGAACGTATGAAATCACCGAATGGGAAATCACTTTTCCAAACGATAACAAATTGTATACAGGAACGGGTAACCAATTGACAGCAGAGGTTGCAGAAAAAATTCGAGCGTCGTCGGATGGATCTGTGCTCAATGTTGCCGTGTTGTATTCAGGCACAGGCGTCCCACGCAAATTCACCCGAGTTAAATTCACCCTTTAATTGCATGAGTATGAAATGGATAGTTAGAATAATGAGTGTGTTCGTTGTCACGTATTCCTCCGCACAATTGGTGGTAGAGAATTCAACTTACAATGTGTTGTACCGAGGGTATGCGAACATCGTGCAATTGGGAAGTGACATAGGCGACACTACATTAAGGGTAGTTTGCGGACCGGGTTTGACAGCAACAGCACTCGGTAAAGGAAAATTTCAGGTGCTTGTATCTGGTTCAAGCTCCTCGTCAACCCTCACTATGGCGAATAAGAAGAACACCTTACTTACCCAAACCTATAAGATTAAAAATTTGCCTACACCTGAATTGGTATGGGGAAGCACTGCATCTGGCCATCCCGTTTTCGACCGTTCTATTGAGAGACTAGCCGTACGCTATCCTGAAAACGTGCCTTTAACGGGTTCATTTTCAATCGTATCCTATACCGTAAGTGCGAGTGGTGCTTCAAAAACATTCAGTGGAGCAGGTAGCCAGTTGACTAGGCAAATAATCGAATGGATAGAGCAATTACCCGACGGAACTTCGGTAACTATTACTGCTAAGTATTCTTCAAAAGATAAAGTTCAGCGATCGATTGCGGGGACGTTTGTGTTATAAGCTTAAAGCCGTATGCTTTAAGCTATAAGCAGTGAGCTTTAAGCTTTAGGCAGCTTGCTAAACAAACGATAGGATTACAGGTGGATCGAAATTATTGAATGTACCAGCCGTTACTTTTCCATTTACCTGAATAGAAAATGCTGTCGTTGTACATCAAATTAATTTTGCTCGCTTTTTCGAACCAATCCTGATAAAATTTATCTTTTTTCTCAATTCCACCATCAGAGGGCTGATGATCTATACCACTGTATGTAACAGCATCAACTAGATTGTAATTTTTAAATTCTTTTACAACCTTGTCTTTATCGTCAGTGAATTGAATAGTTATACCATTAAAAACACCTTCAATTGTTAGTTTTTGGATGTAGTTACCGTCTGCACATGAGTACGATTTCGTTTCAATAAAGTCTTTAACTTCAGTAGTTTTCACTTTATTGCCCATTGCCTCGTTTACGCACCATCCGTCTGAGTCAAAGTACAGCGGGCTGTGATTGTATATGCGCACAGTAATTGCACTTAGCGCTTTGTTAATGGAATCAGATTTTTGCTTTTCAAGTCGGGCTTGTTCTTCTAGACGAGCAGCCTCCTATGCTTTAGCGGCATCTTCATTTGAATTAGATTGCTCACCGCAAGAAAACAATAGAAGAATGAATACCGGAAGGATTAAAACACGTTTTTTCATGGTTTTTGGTAATAAGTGAATTCAATAGTACAAATTATTTTTGAGTTTATAAATATTTCCAACATGAAACCCGTGATCCTTTCTTTTCGATTTAATCAATTACTGTAAAACACCTCAATACTCACGTTTTTGGCTAAAATCAAACACTTCAAGCTTAATGCCTAAAGCCTAAAGCATACAGCTTAAAACCTACAGCCATAAGCCTAAATATGATACAACAACATCCCCACGGTGAAGTAAATGAATAAGCCGAGGACGTCATTGAGCGTGGTAACAAACGGACCGGTAGCCAACGCAGGATCAATTTTATAGCGATCGAGAATCAGCGGAATGAAGGTGCCGAAGATCGCAGCAAAGATGATAACGGTGAAAAGAGAAATACTTACGACAATTCCGAGCGTACTATTTTCAAAAACGGTGGCAATGCCATAAATCAGTGAGGCCAGCAATAAACCATTGACCAATGCCACAAGCGCTTCTTTCAACAGCTTGGATGCAATACTTCCAAACAAATCGTTGCCTTTTGCGAGTGATTGTACGACAATAGCTGAGGACTGTACCCCGACGTTTCCGCCCATTGCAGTGATGAGTGGAATGAAAAAGGCCAAAGCCGGAACCGCTGCAATTCCTCCTTCAAAACTCGAAATTACTTGAGCGCCGAGAATTCCACCAAGCATACCAATGAGTAACCACGGCAATCGCGCACGGGAAATGCGCCAAACGCTCGCGTTGGATTCGATCTTTTCCGAGATACCGGATGCCAATTGAAAATCTTTATCCGCCTCTTCTTTGATGATATCTACGACGTCGTCGAGGGTAATCCGACCGACAAGTTTGTTTTGAAAATCGAC
>CANHQC010000304.1 GCA_947462695.1 Flavobacteriales bacterium
CCTGATATGATTGTTCCAGAAATTGAAGCAATTCGCACCGAACGATTATACACTTATGAAGGTCAGGGAATTCAAGTCGTTCCAAGTGCAAAGGCTGCTAATTTCACGATGAATCGCAAGGCAATTAGAGATCTTGCTGCGATTGAAGTTGGTGTACGGACTGCTCCTTATAAGTATGCAACGACGCTTGAGGAACTGAAACAAGGAGTAGCATTTACAGGAATTCCTTGTGTCGTCAAACCATTAATGTCAAGTTCAGGTAAAGGACAATCCGTTATAAAATCGCTTGAGGATATTGAAAAAGCATGGAATTATGCCATGGAAGGATCACGTGGTGATTTGAAAGAGGTCATTGTCGAAGGATTTATTGATTTTGATTATGAAATAACGCTGTTAACGGTCACTCAGCAAAATGGTCCAACGTTGTTTTGTCCTCCAATTGGTCATCGACAAGAGCGCGGTGATTACCAAGAAAGTTGGCAACCTATGCCGATGGAAGAGGCTCATTTAGTTGAAGCACAAGAAATGGCTGCAAAAGTGACAAAAGCACTTGGTGGAGCAGGGATTTGGGGTGTTGAGTTCTTTATTACAAAAGAAGGCGCTTGTTTTTCTGAGCTTTCGCCACGTCCGCACGATACAGGGATGGTCACGTTGGCAGGAACACAAAATTTTTCTGAGTTTGAGTTGCATGCAAGGGCTGTTTTAGGTATTCCTATTCCATCAATTGAACTTCAACGCAATGGAGCAAGTGCTGTTGTCCTTGCCGAGCACACTGCAGATAATGAACCACAATTTGAAGGAATAAATGAGGCGGTTTCGCAACAAGGAATTGATGTGCGTATTTTTGGAAAACCAACTACACGACCCTATCGAAGAATGGCCGTTGTGCTTGCATCGGGAAATGAAGGTGTTAACGAATTAGTAAAATTCGCCAAAGAAGCCGCAGGAAAGATTCGTGTGAAGTAATTAGTTTTTTGCTTTCAATAAACCCAAAGCTATCTTCATTCGAATTACGCGCTTTGCAGCCTCATCCACTTTTTTGCGGTAAGCAGCATCCTCTTTGTATTTTTTCAAAATAGAGCTATGTGCTTTTTTTGCATCGATCGGCATTAACACAATATCGACTCCTGCTTCGATGGCCTTTGCCTCACAATTTGGAATACTTGCTACGCCACCCATGTTCATCGCATCCGTAACAATCAACCCTTTAAATCCATATTCCTTACGAAGTAGGTCTGTAACGATTGTTGAAGAGGTGGATGCTGGAAGTCCTTTGGTGTCGTATTTTGGGTTGTTTTTCACGGCAATGTGTGCAATCATAATGGATAATACACCGTTTTTAATCAATTCAGGATAATTTCCAATCTCTTTTAGTTCACCATCGATAACCTGCAATGCTTTGTGTGTATCGCCTGAAACCAATCCGTGTCCCGGGAAGTGTTTTGCGGTCGCGATAATATTTTGTTTTTGCGTTTGTTGAATGAACGCGTTTGACCATGGAATGATATTGGAAGGAACTGCACCGAAGCTTCTGAATCCAACCGTTTTGTTCGGAGACATATCGACAACTGGTGAAAAATTATAGTTGATTCCAATGGCATTCAATTCTTTTGAAATCGTGTCTGCACATGCACGAACTTCATCAATGGTTTGCATTTCGTTTGCTTTTTTCACTGGAATAGAACCGATTATTTTTCTATTGACCAAACTTGGTTCAGCGTCAGCGCTGTATAAAAATGGTAAATTCCCAAGTGAATCATTCAGTTGCTCATATTTCGCAATCCAGCGCGTAAATTCATCCTTCGTTCCGTTTAACATCAATACACCACCGATAATTCGGTCTTTTATATGTTGTTTTATTGTAGCGTCCGTTTGACCCAATCGTCCAACTGCTGGCATAATTAGCTGAGCAACAATTGACGTGTCATCTAATGACTTAAAAATGCGTTCTACTTCGTTCTCTAAATCACTATTGTCAGCAAGAAAGTCAGTTAGCGTAAATTCAACCTTAACTTTCGGTTGTTCTTTCTGGATTTTTGGTTGTTGAGGTTCAGCTTGTTGAGCACAACTTTGAAAAAGGACTGCTGAAATTGAGGCAATAAGAATAAATGCACGCATGGTTAATGTTTTTGACAAAAGTAATTTCCTTAAAAACAAAAGATCGTTTAATTAACTAAACTTTTACACAGTTGTACTGTCAACAACACGCAATTAGTCAACCTTTCCATAAAATACCTGACCCCAATAATAGGTAAGGTTTAGTTGCTTAAAGTTTCCGTTTGGTCTGTTCCGATCAACCGTCAGAACAGCATTATTATCATTCGTTCGTATCGAAAAACCCATTAAAGGACGGTTTACTTTTCGAGCCGTCAGTTGCGAAAGAACTCCAAATCGCAAATCATAGAATCGCAACTCGTTGCCCATCTTTTCTGTTGTGTAGAGTCCGTTACTTATGAATTCCAGTTGTTTTGAGTAGGATTTTCCGTTCCATTTCAATTGGGCTATTGGTTCTTGGTTTTTAAGAATGGTGTCAACTTCGTTAGCGTCGAATGGGTAAAAAAGGGATTTGTAACCGATGTAAAAATTTTCTTCATCTTCCGCTAGCATCATCCAGTAAAAGCTTGTCAATGGCATCGGGGTGACCATTTGTGTTGTTGGCGAATTTCCTGATTTATCTTTAGCAAAATAGGAATCACTATTTGAAAGAATAGTCAGTTTGACGACCACTCCCCAAAGTAAATAGGCGGTTGAATAACCAATTCCAATCCAGTTTAATTTTCTTCTGACCAAACTTTCACGATTTAGAAAAAGTGCCCAAATGAGCAATGCCATAAAAGGTAAGGTGTAAAGCGGATCAATGACAAAAACCGAATTAAACGTAATGCGAACAGGATAAGGCCATAAAAATTCAGTTCCATAATTCGTGAACATATCCAGCATTGGGTGAGTGACAATTCCTAAGAAAAACAGCCAAATCCAAGTCGATTGTTCGTATTTTTTCTTGTAGAGGTGGAAGAAAACCCATCCTAAAAGTGGTCCCATAACGGCGGCGAAAAGAAAAGAATGTGAAATTCCCCTGTGAATTAACGCGGCGTCAATAGGGTGGAAGAATGACATGAATAACACATCCAAATCAGGGATAGTTCCGGCTAAGGCTCCCCATAAGGCAGCTTTGTTTCCCATTTTTTTTCCGGCAACTGCTTCGGCGACTGCTGCGCCTAATAC
>CANHQC010000305.1 GCA_947462695.1 Flavobacteriales bacterium
CCCTATATATCCTAAACGCCAACCCGTCATTGCCCATGCTTTGGACACGCCGTTGATCGTGACGACTTGGTTGTATACTTCTGGAAACTGCGCAAGACTTTCGTGTTTTCCAACGAAGTTAATGTGTTCGTAAATCTCATCTGAAAGTACCACAAGCTGCGGATAGTCTTTGATGACTTGGGCTAACGCATGTAATTCTTCTTTTGAATATACCGATCCAGTTGGATTACATGGTGTAGAAAAGATAACCATTTTTGTCTTATCAGTAATCGCTTCTCTCAATTGATTCGCGGTTATCTTAAAATTGTGTTCGATACCAGCATGTACGATAACCGGGACTCCTTCTGCCACTTTGACTATTTCAATGTAGGATACCCAGTATGGTGCTGGAACGATAACTTCGTCTCCCGAATTAATTAAGGAAAGTACGACATTAGCAATGGATTGCTTAGCACCTGTTGAAACGACAATTTGATCTTTCGAATAAATCAAGCCGTTATCCCTTTTAAACTTTTTACAGATGCTCTCTCGTAAATCATCGTATCCAGGAACAGGCGTATACATCGTATAATTCTCCTCCATAGCCTTCACTGCGGCATCCTTAATGAATTGTGGAGTGTAAAAATCCGGTTCACCCAAACTTAGAGATATCACATCTTTACCTTGAGCTTTTAACTCCCTGCTTTTTTGTGACATTGCAATGGTAGCTGATTCCTCCATTGCTTCAAGCCGTTTTGAAAGTTTAATCATGTCGACGTATAAAATCAGAACAAAACTACGCATTTGTCAGTGATTAAGGGTGATTTAAAACGAAAAATGCAACAAGAATTCAAGAGCCGATTGTGAATAAATGTAGCATGGAACACCCTTCAGTTTAATTCGCAATGATTAGTTTTGAGTATTCAGAATTATGGGGAAATTTATAGATATTCAACACCTTATTAAAAGCAAGAATCCAGGACTTGCGAAGTGGCTCCCTCGTTTTGTTATCAATTACTTGAGGCGTGTCTTGCACGAGGAAGAGATCAATGCCTTCATAGCTTCACATAAAGAAGTATTGAATGAGGATTTTTGCACAGCCGTGGTTAATTACTTTAATATCAGCGTCGAAATTAAGGGAATCGAGCACATTCCTAAAACTGGTCCAATCATAATCGCAATGAATCATCCCTTAGGCGGAATGGATGCCTTAGCCCTTGTTTCCGGGATTCGACACCACAGGAGTGACATGCGCTTCATAGTCAATGATTTATTGATGAACTTGACCAATTTAAAAGGTCTTTTTGTCGGCGTAAATAAACACGGAAAAAACCAAATCTCTACGCGCCAAGAAATCATGCAGTTATTTGAATCAGACGAAGCCGTTTGTATTTTTCCTGCAGGTATGGTAAGTCGCATTTTTGAAGGGAAAATACAAGATTCAGAATGGAAAAAGACGTTCATCACGTATGCTTTAAAATACGACCAACCCATAATACCAGTTTATATCGATGGCAAATTAACGCCTCGATTTTATCGTGTGTTTAAGTGGCGTAAATTCCTCGGTATTAAAGCGAACATCGAAATGTTTTTCCTCGCTGATGAATTGTTTAAGCAACGGAACAAAACGATTACGTTTACAGTTGGTCAACCTATTTATTCGAATGATCTTGACAAAACTCAATCCGAACAAGTTCTCGCTCAAAATGTTAAAAAGGTTGTTTATTCAATTCCAAAGAACTAAAACGAATGGAAAATATCATAGCAGCTGTAGATAGACTCCTTCTGAAACGTGAACTTTCAACTGAACGTTTCATCCGAAAGACACGTAAAGGAGACAATGAAATATACATCGTCAATCAGCACAATGCGCCACATGTACTTCAAGAAATCGGTCGGCTTCGCGAAATCACTTTTCGTGCCTCAGGTGGCGGAACGGGCTTGCCTGTAGACTTGGACAATTTTGACTTGTGCGAAAAATGCTATCAACAACTGATCGTTTGGTCGCCGGAAGATGAAGAAATTGTTGGTGGTTACCGCTACATTCGTTGCGCGGATGCAATTGATGGAGATTCTGGCGAAATTCAATTATCAACGACGCATTATTTTGATTTTTCTGAGCGATTTATATCAGATTATTTGCCCTATACAATAGAGTTGGGAAGAAGTTGGGTTCAACCAAATTTTCAACCCTCAGTCAATCCGAGAAAAGGATTGTTTGCTCTGGACAACATTTGGGATGGTTTAGGTGCACTCATTGTAAACAATCCAGACATCAAGTACTTTTTTGGGAAAGTTACCATGTACCCCAATTACCATACTGCGAGCCGTGATTTCCTTCTCCATTTTATGCATCATTATTTCCCGGATACAGAACACTTGATGGAGCCATTCCATCCACTCATCCAAAACTATGATCGCGCCTATGTTGAAAATCAATTAAAAGGATTGGATTTCAAAGATGGTTTCAAAGTATTGAACAGTGCCGTTCGTGAAAATGGTGAATTTATTCCACCACTTGTGAACATCTACATGAATTTATCAGCAACGATGAAGACCTTCGGCACTGCTGTCAATCCAGAATTTGGCAACGTGGAAGAAACAGGGATACTGGTAACTATCGCAGATATTTTCCCAGAGAAAAAGGAACGACACATGACGTATTAAAAATCCGTCACCAATTGATGTTTTTCTATCAATTTTCTAAGATTAATCAGTGCATAACGCATTCTCCCAAGAGCCGTATTGATGCTAATGTTTTCTAAATCAGCGATATCTTTAAAGGACATTTCTTTATACAGTCGCATTTTGAGAATATCCCGTTGAGTCTGTGGTAAATGTTCTATTAATTCAACCATCTGGTTTTCCAATTCCCCGCTACACCATTCTTCCTGCACATTCTTATCTTCTGTAGCTATCGTATGAAAAATAGTATAATCATCTCGTTTTGAAGAAGATTCCGAGATCAAACGCACCCTGTTTGTTTTGCGGAAATAATCAATGACTAAGTTGTGAGCGATTCGCATAGCCCAAGGCAAGAATTTCCCTTCTTCATTGTAGTTGCCCAACTTAAGGGTGTTGATTACCTTGACAAACGTTTCTTGAAAAATATCTTCTGCAATTTCCTGCTTCCGAACTTTTAAATAAATAAAACGGTAAATTTTGTCTTTGTGACGCATGAGCAACTCCTCAAAAGCTACATCATTACCATTAACATAAGCTGTGATTAAATCACGG
>CANHQC010000306.1 GCA_947462695.1 Flavobacteriales bacterium
GTATTTAAGTGGGACAATCAAACGGTCAATATCGCCAGCTCCGACAGTCAACAAAATGCCTCCATCGAGCTCTACTATGCGTTGAATTACTTTTTCAGGTTCGAGCAATTCGCTTTTATTAGCCGTTGTTTTTGCTAGCAACGCATCACTCGTAATTCCTTCTATCGGGAGCTCTCTTGCTGGGTATATGGGCATTAAAATCAAATGGTCTACAGCCGACAATTCTTTGGCAAATCCTTCAAAGAAGTCACGTGTACGGCTGAATAAATGGGGTTGAAAGATGGCAGTGATCGTTTTATTCGGATACATCATTCTTACCGAACTAATTAACGCTTGAATCTCCGTTGGATGATGGGCGTAATCGTCAATATACGTCCATTTTTCAGACCGAACATGGAATTCAAACCGCCGTTTCACACCCTTAAAAGTGGCTAAACCACTGCGGATTTCAGACTCAGAAATTCCCAACTTCGAGGTTAACGCAATACATGCTAATGCGTTCTCTGCATTGTGATTTCCAGGTAGACCAAGTTCCACTTCTTTCCAAAGTTGACCATTCACAACCACCTCCACATAGATTCGTCCATTGTCATACTTCAAATTGGAACCAGCCACATCTGCATCAGGTTCATTCATACCATAGGTGATGGCCTGTACTGAATTCAGTTCTAATCCTTTTCGGATAACTAAAAACCCGTTTTCAGCGGTGAGCGCAGCATAGTGTTGAAATCCTATAGCAAACGCTTCCGTCGTATCATAAATGTCCAAATGATCGGGATCCATTGATGTTATAATCGAAGCAAACGGTCTCAGATTCAAAAAAGAACGGTCAAATTCATCGGCTTCAATTACAGTGTATTCAGCGGTTGGATCAACTACCAAATTGGAGTTGAAATTGGTTGCTATTCCACCTAAAAATGCATTGCATGGCGAGGAAGACTGATGCATTATGTGCGCCAACATGGAACTTGTAGTGGTCTTGCCATGTGTGCCTGCAACACCTAATCCTTTTGAATGGCGTGTGAGTATACCCAATACTTCAGATCGCTTGTACAATTGCGCATTTTTTGACTTGAACCAATTCAATTGTGCATGGTCCTTTGGTATGGCAGGAGTATAGACTACGAGTGTATTTTCGACATTTTTATATTCTTCAGAAATTTGAGATAGTTCATCGTTAAAATGAACCTGAATTCCTTCATTTTCTAATTCCGTGGTAAGAGGAGAAGGTGTTTTATCGTATCCAGCAACTTTCCATCCCAACTGATTAAAATAACGTGCAAGAGCAGACATACCTATCCCTCCTATACCAATGAAGTAGGCATTTTTAAACTTATCCAATTGAACGGAATCCAGTCGATTCATGATCTCGCGTATTTTTCAATTTCATTAACGATAGAAACTGTTGCATTCGGTTTTCCTAATTGAAGAATATTTGCAGACAATTCAACACACGCGTTTTGATCTTGCAACAGCTCTATTGCCCGGGGAATCATATTTTCTATGGCTTCTTTGTCTCGAACCAGAACTGCTGCATTCGAGTTGACTAATGCCATGGCATTTTTGGTTTGATGATCTTCAGCAACGTTGGGAGAAGGGACCAAAATAACTGGCTTCCCAACAAGACATAATTCAGAAACTGAAATTGCTCCCGCTCTTGATATAATTAAATCAGCCACAGCGTAAGCCAAATCCATACGTTCGATGAACTGTACCCGGTGAATAGTGCTTAATTGTAGTTGTGACAATTCGTTATTCAATTGCGCATTATAGAGTTTTCCGCATTGCCATAGGACTTGAATGTCGGATGATTCGATCGTTGAAATATGATGGATTATTGCTTGATTCAATGTACGTGCACCGAGACTTCCGCCGATAATCAGTATGGTTTTTTTAGTTGGATCGAGTGCGTAAAATGAATAGCCTTCCGCTTTCTTTCCTTCAATTTGTGTGACTTCCAGTCGGACAGGATTTCCTGTTTCAACGATATTGGAGGAAGCGAAATACTTTTCAAGCCCTGAATAAGCGGTACAGATAGCCTTAGCTTTGGGTGCAAGTAATTTATTGGTTTTTCCCGGAAAAGAATTCTGTTCCTGAATCAAGGTCGGAATTCCGAGGAGATTAGCCATTTTAAGCGTTGGTCCACTGGCATAACCACCAAATCCGACAACTACCTGTGGATTAAAGCCCTTTAAAACGGATCGGGCTTGGAATAAACTCTTTAAAAGTTTGAACGGAAGGATCAAGTTTTTAATCGTTAGTTTACGTTGAAGTCCAGCGATAGGCAAGCCTGTTATTGGATAACCTGCTGCTGGAACTTTTTCCATTTCCATTTTCCCAATTGCACCAACGAAAAGAATCTCTGCATTTGGGTAACGCCGTTTGATTTCATCAGCAACCGCAATCGCCGGAAATATATGTCCACCTGTTCCGCCACCAGAAAGTACAACGCGTTCTAAATTCATATCAGGCGATTTCATTCGTAAGTTTTGTTTCTTTTTGCTTTTCTTGTTTGTAAGCAAAACTTTGAATTATCCCAATGGATACACAAGTCATAATTAAAGCTGATCCACCCATTGCTAACAACGGCATGTTTTGACCAGTTACAGGGAACACACCAGTACAAACGAGCATATTTACTGAAGCCTGAGTCAATAAGAGGATTCCTATTCCGAGGCTAGCATATGTTTCAAATAAACTTTCCGATCGAAGACCAATTCGTATTATTCGGAAAAGTAAAATGAGGTAAAGAAGCATTAGAAAAATAGCAGAAACGATTCCAAATTCTTCCACAAAGCTCGCAAAATAAAAATCGGCATAGGCTTCGGGCAAGTACTCTTTTAGTTGTCCATCACCAACACCTTTGCCGAAAACAGACCCGTTGAAAATAGCGAGTTTGGCATTATTTGACTGCGCGTTCGATTGCAAGTCTTGATTGCCTTCCAGTTTATTAAAAATCCTGTTTTCCCACGTTTGAAGTCGAGGGAGGATATTTAATTCAGGCACAGCCTTTTGCAATGCGATAGCCAACAAAGCCATGGCAACTCCAGCTACCAGAATACTCAACAGTTTCGTAAAAGGCACATTTCCAATGAACATGAGGATCAGGCAAATCATGAATATCAATGCTGAGGTAGAAAAATTATCTTTAAAGATCAATGCACTAATAATTACTACAGGCCACA
>CANHQC010000307.1 GCA_947462695.1 Flavobacteriales bacterium
CCTAGTTTTAAGGTTGAAACAATTCCAACCTGTCCCCCTGGCTGAGATTGTATAGTCAACGATTTCAATCCATATTGTTGAAAGGCGTCAACTTTTGGATTGGAGGTAAAACTAGCTGAATTAAAACCCAACATAAATCCAAAATGCAAGAGCCGATCGTCAAACTTTCGATAGTTCATGGGTTTTTCTTTCTGTCCAAGCACATATAAACTTGAAAACATTAGCACGAATGCAAAAAGAAATAAAGCTATGTTCGATTTAATTTTCCCCATTGGGACATTACTTAATTCCGGTATATATTGTGGCAATTCCACCAGTCACTGGAGTCGCATTTACGTTTTTGTATCCAAGCTTGGATAAAATATCTAAAAAATCTTGTCCTTCAGGAAAAGCAGCAACAGATTCTGGTAAATAAGCATATGCCTTTTCATCTTTTGATATTCGTTTTCCGAAAAACGGAATAATGTAACGCGAATGAAATGCATAATATTGTTTAATCGGGAAACGTTTCGGCTTGGAGAATTCCAAAATGATAATCTTCCCACCTTCACGCACTACACGCAGCATTTCAGACAACCCTTTTTCTAGGTTTTCATAGTTCCGAACACCAAATCCGACAGTTAATCCATCGAAATATGCATCTTCAAAAGGTAAGGCTTCTGAGTCGCCGTATTTCATAGAAATAATATGATCGTATTTACGTGTTTTCATTTTCTGTCTACCCACTTCAAGCATTCCTTCAGAAATATCCATCCCAACAATCTCGACAGGTTTTAACGCTAACAGTTCAATGGCGAAATCACCTGTTCCAGTTGCTAAGTCTAATAAGCGTTTTGGCTTAATTTCACGAAGCATCCGTACCGCCTTTTTACGCCATAATTTATCAATACCTACAGAAAGAAAATGATTGAGGAAATCGTACCTTTTTGAAATGTTATCAAACATTTCGGCTACTTCTTGCTTTTTCGTTTTATCTGAATTACCGTAAGGCTTAACTTCTTTTCTCATGTGTTGTTAACAGATTACCTGTATTATTGTTTTAACCTAGAAGCGTTTGAATTTCACGTTTAAGTCGTTCTTTGTTTATGGAAACAACACCAATTTCTTCACACACCAATCCGCCAGCAATATTGGCTATTTCGGCAATTTCTTGAATACTGCGTCCAGCACAAAGACAGAGAGTTGCAACAGCTATCACTGTATCACCTGCCCCACTCACATCAGCGATAGATCTTAAATGTGCTTCAGCGTAAAACTTTTTATCTTGTTGTTTTATAAAAACACCGTGTTCAGATAACGTTACAAATGAAACCTTGCAACTGATTTGCTCCTCTAAGAGGTGAACCGCTTGTTCAAATGCATTGCGATCTTTTGTAAAATCAAAACTAAAATTCAACCCTTCCTTTAATTCTTTAAGGTTAGGTTTGAAAAGTGTCACATTCTTGTAAGATAAAAACTGGTCTTTTTTAGGATCAACTGTCGTTATTACCCCATTTGAATTGGCCAACTTAATCACTTGATCGATCACTTTAGGAGAAAGCACACCTTTGTTGTAATCTTCAAATATGATGGCATCTACGCCGTCTTCTATCAACTTTTCAACACAAGTAATCAATTGATTTTCTTCGTCTCGATTGATTAGATTGGTTTGCTCGTCATCAATCCGAAGCAACTGTTGACTATTGGCGATAATCCTCGTTTTAACTGTTGTTTTTCGGGCATTACTTTTTACCAGTCCTGCTGAATGCATTCCGGTTGATTGCAGCAATTCAGACATGATTTCAGCGTTGGAATCATTTCCTACCACCGAGCAAATAATTGGATGAGCACCTAAAGCAATTAAATTCAGTGCCACATTAGCAGCTCCGCCTAATCTGTATTCGCTATGATTTAAATTTACGACTGGTACGGGCGCTTCCGGACTTAGTCTGGAAACATGACCAATCGTGTACGCATCGATCATGACATCGCCGATGACAACAATCTTTTTTCCTTCAAAGGATTGAAATAGTTTTTCTAAATCAACCATTACGCCAGTTTTTCAAGTGCTCCCTTCATTCGATTCATTGCTTTAGTAAGCGTCTCTTCAGAGGCAGCATATGAAATTCGAATACAATTAGGATCTCCAAAGGCTTCACCAGTGACCAATGCAATTAACGCTTCTGAAAGTAAATAAAGGCATAAATCAGCTGCCGTATTAATGACAAATCCATTGTATGATTTACCAAAAAAAGCAGATATATCTGGAAAAACATAAAATGCACCATCCGGAACATTTGTCTTGACACCTGGCATTTGATTTAGGTGATCCAATACCAGATCTCGTCGTTTTTTAAATGCATCAATCATTTCTGACAGTACCACTGGATCAGCTTCAACTGCAGCAATTGTTGCACGCTGTGTTATAGAGGATGTTCCAGAGGTAAACTGACCTTGCACCTTTGAACACGCAGAGGCGATTTCTTTAGGAGCCCCTATATATCCTAAACGCCAACCCGTCATTGCCCATGCTTTGGACACGCCGTTGATCGTGACGACTTGGTTGTATACTTCTGGAAACTGCGCAAGACTTTCGTGTTTTCCAACGAAATTAATGTGTTCGTAAATCTCATCTGAAAGCACCACAAGCTGCGGATAGTCTTTGATGACTTGGGCTAACGCATGTAATTCCTCTTTGGAATAAACCGATCCTGTAGGATTGCATGGCGTAGAGAAGATCACCATTTTTGTCTTATCTGTAATCGCTTCTCTCAATTGATTCGCGGTAATCTTAAAATTGTGTTCGATACCAGCATGTACGATAACCGGGACTCCTTCAGCAACTTTGACTATTTCAATGTAGGATACCCAGTATGGTGCTGGAACGATAACTTCGTCTCCCGGATTAATTAAGGAAAGTACGACATTAGCAATGGATTGCTTAGCACCTGTTGAAACGACAATTTGATCTTTCGAATAAATCAAGCCGTTATCCCTTATAAACTTTTTACAGATGCTTTCTCGTAAATCATCGTATCCAGGAACAGGCGTATACATCGTATAATTCTCCTCCATAGCCTTAACTGCGGCATCCTTAATGAATTGCGGAGTGTAAAAATCCGGTTCACCCAAACTTAGAGATATCACATCTTTACCTTGAGCTTTTAACTCCCTGCTTTTTTGTGACATTGCAATGGTAG
>CANHQC010000308.1 GCA_947462695.1 Flavobacteriales bacterium
GATGCTGCACAAGATGCGATGCAAGATCGACAAGTCAAAGATGTTTCACAAGATGCTTCGCAAGAAATGGAGTTGAATGTTTATCCGAATCCGTCGAATGGCACTGATTTGAATTTGAATATTTCTGGAATTGAATCGGACAATGTTCAGGTGAAGATCTACGATTCAATGGGACGCAAAATTGAAAGTTTAAGATTAGTGGTGAATGGAAATCTTCAAACCCAACTTCCATTGGCGAGTGATTTGTCTAACGGAATGTACCTGATTGAGGTTACTTCAGGGGTTGAAACAAAAAGTTCAAGGGTGTTAATTTCAAAATAAGCACTTTGTTCAAACGAATTAAAAGGCGACTTCGGTCGCCTTTTTTATTGGCTTAACAATACAATTATTCAAGCACAGAAGGTTATTCAAGGGTTAATAGAGTATTGTTAAAGATATAATTTTCAAAAATAAATGAAATAGATAAGAAAAACAGATGTACTTTCGCGCCCTGAAAAAAATGAGTTGAGTAAATTATTTAAATTGAACGAATTGACTATGTCAAGGATTTTATCGAGTGCGAACGGCACTCCAAAGTTGAAATTAGTTGTCCTTTTATTGGCATTTCTTTTTTCAATGCATTCAAATGCCCAAGTTGTATTCGAGAATCCAATTACAAGCGCTAATCCAAATACTTCAAACCCTTACATCATTGGTCAATCGAACAATTCGAGTGTGACCGTTTCGGGAATAGGCAGAGGAAGCGGAATTTCAGGAAGCAACGGAAACAACAGATACAGCGCGAACAACTGGACGCAAGGCGCTTCATCAGATAACAACGATTATTTTTATTGGACCTTAACTCCAACGGCGTGCAATGAAATTGATTTTTCAAGTTTGGCAATCACCTTCGAGCGAAATGCAAGCGGTCCTCAAAATTTTGCTTTACGCTCAAGCATTGATAATTATGCGACAGACATTTGGACATATAATTACAACACTACTGCTTTGCAGTCGCAGTCAATAAATCTAGCCGCTTCAAGTTTTCAAAACCTAACGGCAGGTATTACTTTTCGAATCTACGGTTGGTCATCTGCTTCGGGATCTGGAACATTTTCAATCAATTCATTTACCTTCAACGGTTCTGTTAACGCTGCGACTTCTCCAGTTGCAGGTGTAATTGCGGGCTCATCATCGGTATGCTCAGGTACAAATTCCGCACTCAGTTTAGTCGGATATACTGGAAACATTCAATGGCAGTCTTCCGTTGATAACGTAACTTTTTCGAATATTAACGGCGCAACAACTTCCACTTATACAACTCCAAATCTTACGGGTACCGCCTATTACAGATCATCGGTTACATTGGGCAATTGTGAAGCAGTTTTTTCACCAAGTTTTGCTGTGGTTATAACCCCCTCGAGTATTACTGCAACAGGGGCTTCAGCATGCGGACCCTCATCGGTTGTGTTAAGTGCAAATAGCATTTGTCCACCAGCGAATTCTACTATTCAATGGTATGCGGCTCAAACGGGCGGATCTCCAATTGCTTCAGGAAATAATTTCACCACTCCTGTATTGAATACAACCACGACTTATTTTGTTAGTAGCAATGTTATTGCGGGTAACACGGTTTTTGCAAATGATGAAAGCGATGATGCTGGATTAGGTTTATTATTTAACGTAACTTCTGAGATGATGTTGAACTCGGTTCAAGTAGTGTCGGAAGGATCTGGTTTTGTGACGGTTCAACTTTTTGGTCCGGGAGGTGTTTCATTAGCAAATTTTCCTGCGATTGTTTTTCCCCTTGTAAATGGATTAAACACATTGAATTTGGGTTGGTTAATTCCTGCAGGAAATGGCTATAGCCTTATGGCTACCAATCTGTCGAATGATGTACACTTAACAACCACCGAAAACTTTTCTGGGCCCTATGGTCTAGGCGGGTTTGGATCTATCGTTGGCGAAGTTGGTTCAGGTAGTGAATACAATTATTTCTACAATTGGAATATTTCTTCACCTCGCACCCCAGTTACCGCAACCATTTCTCCAATTTCAAGCAACTCAACTACTCAGACAGCATGCGACTCATACACTTGGTCAGTAAACGGAACTGCATACACAACTAGCGGAACTTACACTTCTGTAACTGGATGTCATACGGAGACATTGGTGTTAACAATCAATCCAAGCACGAACAACACAACGACTGCAAGTGCATGTGATACATACACTTGGTCAGTGAATGGAACTGTATACACAACGAGCGGAACTTACACTTCATTAACTGGATGTCACACTGAAACTCTAGTTCTAACAATCACTCCAAGCACTAACAACACAACTACTGCAAGTGCATGTGATTCTTACACATGGTCAGTAAACGGAACTGCATACACAACGAGCGGAACATATACTTCAGTAACTGGATGTCATACTGAAACATTGGTATTGACAATCACCCCAAGCACGAACAATACAACCACTGCAAGTGCATGTGATACTTACACTTGGTCTGTAAACGGAACAACCTACACGACCGGCGGAACATACACTTCAGTAGCTGGATGTCACACGGAGACATTAGTGTTGACAGTAAACACAAGCAGTGTTTATTATGTTGATTCTGATGGTGACGGATTTGGTTCAACAACAACAGCGAACTTCTGCACCGCGCCATCTGGCGGATATTCATTAAATAGCACCGATTGCAATGATGCAAGTGCAACTGTTTATCCGGGTGCACCTGAATTGTGCAACAGTGTTGACGATAATTGCAATGGAGTTATTGACGAGGGTTGTCCGTCTACCATTCCTGGTGAAGAGCCTTTCAACGCCTTGTCAGCACCTTCAACATATTATTCGTATTGCCAAAGTTTTTATGGAACTCTAGCTGGTGCGTTTCCTTCTGATTTAGCCCAATCTACTTGTGAAACAGGTGAAGATGTCTGGTACAGCTTCAAGGCTATAACCTCAGGAATTACAATTTATATTGGTTCGTATGCGAACGATATCGTGATTGAATTACAGGATTTGAATGGAAATTTGATCGAGGTTGAGAATGCTGTAAATGGCCCGGGAACTGAGGTTCTCTCGACGAACGGACTAATTCCAGGCGGAGATTATATTTTTGGTATTCGAAACAAGAACAGTAATCTAAATCCCGGTGGAGCCTATTCAGC
>CANHQC010000309.1 GCA_947462695.1 Flavobacteriales bacterium
CAATGCCTTTTCCATGTTCAGATGGATCGAGTAAATAACTAATCAATGCATCCCCTTCTTTTATATCGAAACGGATACTGCCAATTAAACGATTACCGTCCTCCAATAAATAATAATAACACATTGAGTCATTTACCTTTCTATTAAACCAACTGGTGTGTTCATCAAGACTTATCTCATGTTGTTCGAAGGAATATTTCCTAACGACAGGATCATTTGCCCATTTATACGTTTGTTCTGTATCACTTGCTGTAGCTCTCCGCATATGAAGTTTCTCAGTTTGAACCAATCGGCTAATCACCGTATTGATGCGTTCAATGGATAACCCGTCGAAAACCTGTTGACTTTGGGGAAACAAATCCATCTTTTTAAATGCTGTTTTAAGCGCAACGGATGAAAAGTCTTGGGCATCAATGAGTGTGTTTAACTTGAGGTGTGCTTCATGGACAAAGCGTTGATTGTCAGCAGTAATTCCTGATATAATTCGTTGTTTAGCCGCCAAGGCTTCGAGTAAAATACCGCTAGAAGGATAAATCCCCCATTCGCAACGCGACATCAATTCGGCCATTTCTTGGGCATCCAATGAACGATGCATTACAATTCGTGGGTCTTTAAATCGATCGAGTGACGAATGAAATTGATAACCAGAACCAACAACGACATGAATCGATTGAAACGGTTCAGTTATGGTGACCTCTAAAATTTGTTCAGTGAAGTTCATCGGATCTGAACCACCCATGCAGATAAGCACTGACCCTATTTCTTTTTCTATTTCTGCTTCTTTCGCCAATGATAAAAATGGAGCGCGAAGCATGGCGTAGTTTAATCCCATTAGGAATAGTGCCGGTCTATCAGAAATGTATTTTTCGCTACTAAATCCGGGTGTAGGATTAATGACAACATCTCCAGATACAGGTTGATTGGCTAAATCATCAATAAGAATAAGTTTCGCACCTGTAGACCTAATCTTGTGGTGATCAGTCTGTGAAAACTGGTAACCATCCAGTAAAACGACATCAGTATCTTTAAGTAACTTCTGGAATTCTAGTTCGTTCGAAATCAACTGAAATTGAATGAATGACTTCGATTCTCGTTGAATGGTTTCATTGAGTTGATCTGAAGAAATCCATAAGATATCACTGAAAGAACTTCCATTAACAATTGCTAAGCAGCGCATGACATGTCCGAAACCGATTTGGGCATTTCCATCTGCGCGAACTACCAGTCTAGTCATTGGTGTGAAGAAGTTGGTATTTATATTCCGCTAAATCCCAATCGGATGGATTGTCGATGTCTTGAACGCGTTCAGCTGGCAATGGAATAGCAGTCACTTTTCCTGACCAAAGGGAGTTGGATTGTAAAAAAACCTTGGTATTAAAGATGTAGAAAGCACCTGCATCATGGTATGTTGGTTCCAAGTCCTGGGACCGTTTTGAAATGGCCTCAGGTTCACGCAACCGGACATGATTGTTTTCTTGTAATTCAAACGCACGTTGGATGGGAAAGTCGAACGCAACTGCCGACAAAACGACGTCCGAATCAGTAGACTGATACAACTCAAACGCATTGCTAAGATCCGAAGGAAAAAGCAGTGGCGTAGTCGGGTAGAGGCAACACATCCAATCGGGAAGTTCATTATTGTCTGACCAATTGTTGATGACTTCCATCAATACATCTGATGTCGTTGAATAGTCGTCTGCATTTTTAGAACTTCGTAGAAATGGGACTTCAGCACCATAATCCGTTGCTATTTGCGCTATTTCAGCATCATCCGTGGAGACAATGATTCGGTCGAATAATTGACTTTTTTGCGCAGATTCAATGGCATAAGCGATCATTGGTTTCCCATGAAAGGAGCGGATATTCTTTTTTGGAATACGTTTGCTTCCGCCACGAGCTGGTATGATACACAACTTATCCACCGTAAAATGCGCGAATATGAGAAACGACAACTGTTGCTTCTTCAGTTGTTAAACTCGGAAACATGGGAATGCTAATGCATTGACTGTAGTACTTTTCAGCATGCGGTAAATCGCCTTCTTTCCAACCCAATTGGCGGTAATAGGGCATGAGGTGCGCAGGGATGTAATGAATTTGACAAAAAACACCATGCGATCTCAAGTAATCATATAATCCTCTTCGATTTTCTACTTCAAGCACAAACAGGTGATAGGCATGCTGTGGATCGTATGTAGCACAACGAATAATTCCGGGTGAATTAACCAGTTCTTTAGCATAAAATTCAGCCAGCTTTCGACGTTTGTCCAAGTTTGTCGCTGCACGGTTTAATTGAGAAATTCCGAGTGCGGCTTGAAAATCTGTTAGTCGGTAGTTATACCCTAACGATTGCATTTCCATGTACCAACCGGGATAATCATTGACTTCATCAGTAGCATTGCCATTCGCAAATGAAGGATCATTCGTAAATGCATCTACGTTTCGTGTTATTCCATGGGTACGTAATTCACGGATCTTCTCTGCCAATTCATGGTTGTTCGTGGTAATCATCCCTCCCTCGCCAGTCGCTATGTGTTTCACCGGGTGAAAGGAAAAAATAGATGCATCGGCATAATGCCCATCTCCAGCGAAATGTTCTTTGCCGTTTTTAGCTGTAAAAGAACCACCTGGCGCATGACACGCATCTTCAAGAATCCAGAGCTTATGTTCGTCCGCTAATGCGCGAAATTCATCCAATTGAACAACGCGTCCTTCAAAATCAACGGGAATGATGCCTTTAATGGATTTGTCCTTGTTTTCTGCCAATAGTTGACGAACAGAATTGATATCCATTAAATGCGTTTCTGGATCAATATCAGCGAAAAGTACTTCACCACCGCAGTATCGGACACAGTTTATGGAGGCAACAAATGTAATCGGTGTACAAATCACATAATCGCCCGGATTGATTCCCAATGCCATCACTGCCAAATGCAAAGCGGCTGTTCCATTCGATAAAGCAATTGCATGCGATGCGCCGACATATTCTGCAAAGGATTGCTCAAAAGCACCAATAACAGGACCTTGTGTAAGAAAATCAGACTTCAGGACATCAACAACTGCCTGAATATCCTCGTTCGTTATTTCTTGTTTACCGTAGGGAATCGGTTTCATGGCACAAAAGTAGGGTCGACGTGTTC
>CANHQC010000310.1 GCA_947462695.1 Flavobacteriales bacterium
AAATGAGTTTTTCGTTACCACTTAGTTCCAGTTTGTGTGATTTAACCTCGGGACGCATTTGTGGGAAGAACAACACTTCTTGAATCGATGGATTATTCGTTAAGTACATGATCAAGCGATCCATTCCGACGCCAAGTCCACTTGTTGGTGGCATACCATATTCCAATGCGCGCAAGAAATCTTGGTCAATAAACATTGCCTCGTCATCGCCACGTTCAGATAAGCGAAGTTGCTCTTCGAATCGCTCGCGTTGATCTATTGGATCGTTCAACTCAGAATAGGCATTCGCAATCTCTTTCCCACAAACCATCAATTCAAAGCGCTCCGTCAATTCAGGGTTATCACGATGTGTTTTACATAACGGTGACATCTCCTTAGGATAATCAGTAATGAAAGTCGGTTGAATGAAGTTGCCCTCACATTTCTCCCCGAAAATCTCATCAATCAGCTTTCCTTTACCCATTGTTTCATTGACATCGATCCCCATTCCTCTTGCTGCTGCGAAAAGCTCTTCCTCAGTCTTTCCAGAAATATCGAACCCGGTAAAATGAAGAATGGCATCCCGCATCGTAATGCGTTTGTAGGGTGCTTTGAAGTCAATGGTATGTTCGCCGAAAGTCGCTACTGTTGTTCCATTGACCGCTAGTGCACAATGTTCTAACAACTGTTCTGTAAACGTCATCATCCAATTGTAATCCTTGTAGGCGACGTAAATCTCCATCGCAGTAAATTCCGGATTGTGCGTACGGTCCATTCCTTCATTTCGGAAGTTTTTGGAGAACTCATACACCCCATCAAAACCTCCAACGATCAATCGCTTTAAATACAATTCGTTTGCGATGCGCATGTATAATGGAATGTCCAAGGCATTGTGATGCGTCATGAACGGTCGTGCAGAAGCGCCACCCGGTATGGGTTGCAATACAGGTGTTTCTACTTCCATGTAACCCGCATCATTGAAAAACTGACGCATCGCATTGTATAATTTCGTTCGCTTAATGAACACGTCTTTCACATGCGGATTGACGACCAAGTCCGCATAACGTTGACGGTAACGCTGCTCCGGATCTGTAAATGCATCGTGTACATTACCGTCCGCATCTGTTTTTGGCAGCGGAAGTGGTTTCAATGATTTACTTAGTAAAGTGAACTCCTTTACATTTACAGAAATCTCCCCAACTTGTGTTTTGAATAACTCACCTTTGATACCAATAAAGTCACCAAGATCAAGGAAGCGCTTAAACACATCATTATAAAGCGACTTATCATCTCCCGGACAGATTTCGTCTCGGTTGAAGTACACTTGAATTCGACCTGTGGTATCTTGAAGTTCAGCGAATGAAGCTTTTCCCATTATGCGTTGGCTCATCATGCGGCCCGCCAAACAAACCTGTTTACCTTCTTCGTAGTTGTGTTTAAGGTCAACGGAATAATCAGTCACCGGATATAAAGCAGCCGGATAAGGATCAATACCGTATTCTCGGATTTTGGATAATGTTGCTCTTCGCTGGAGCTCCTGATCGGAAAGTTCAAAAACACTCATTTTGTTTAATTTCAGCGCCAAAGATACGGGAGTTATACGAATTTAAAAGAATCTAGAATCGCAATTGGTATTTATACTTTTTCGAAACCAGTTGAAAGTGGATAAAATCCCACTTCAATTACCTTAAACTAGCAGTTAATTTCATGTTATAATTTAATCCGTTGTATAAACAATGGGTTTAAATGAACATTTAATAGGTTTCGCTGAATATTTACTGTTGCCATTCCCTTTTTTGATTAGTAGTTTTAGGATTCAACTCAAGTTATACTTTTTGAGTTGTTTACCACCGCAAAAATAGTGCTTATGAATTACGCATACCTACACGTTGTAAAACGTGTTATACCAAGATTATTTCTACTCCTTGTTTTCGTTAAATTTTCTGGTTTTGAAGCAAGCGCGCAAAATAACACAGAAAAAAATCAACGTCCAGAATACAAAGAAAATTCATCGAATAGAGTAGATGTCGATCAAAGTGATGAGTCATTGGCTCAAGTCATTGGCAGGATTGTCAAACTTCAAGAAATGTTTAGTCAGTCTGGAATTCACACACCACCAAAAAAAATGGTAAAGCAAATGTCTTCGCGATGTCCAAACATCCCACTAAATAGAAACGGTTGGCCTGATGAAAAGCAACTTAAAGCAACTATTTTATTAAATAACGAACAGGGTCAGATGTATCTTGATTTGTTGATGAGTCTTTACAAGGAGGTCAAGAGCTCAAGTCAAAAATAATTTGGCGCACTAAACATTCAGTTAAATCTTTTTTGAATACAATATGAAAAATTTAGTTTATTTATTCTTTGCCGCATTAATGAGTTTTGGCAGTTTTAAAAGTACTGCTCAATGTACGGTTAATCCATATGGGGCATATGGACCATTAATTCCGATTTGTGGAAGTGGTGCATTCGGTGCTTGGGTTATCTCTCCTACAGATTCTTGGTCAGGTGAGTATTCAACAGTCAATGTTACTGCCGGTAGCACTTACGAATTCCAAACGTATCAAACAAGTAACAATGCTTCACGTTTTGCCACAGTTACTACAACAGCTAATGCAGCACTTGTATGGGGTATTACTACTAATTTAACATCAATTACTTGGACAGCAACGTTTACTGGGCAAGTTCGATTTTATACCCACCTTACTGCGGCATGTGGAACGAGTACAGTCAATTCGAGAAGACGCGTTAGGTGCAGTACACCAGCAGTTACAACCTGTACAGGAACACCAAATGCTGGAACTTCGGCAATTTCAGCTTCCTCAGGATGTTCTGGAACAAACTTTACATTGAGTGCTTCCGGATTAACTTCAGGAACAGGAATTACCTACCAATGGCAGAGTGCTCCAACAGCAACTGGCCCATGGACAAACATTGGTGGTGCAACAGCAACCACTTTAACCACCTCTGTGGCAGCGAACACGTTTTACAGGTTAGTTACCAATTGTACCCCTAGCGGCTTATCGAATTCATCCTCTGTGGTTTCCTACAGCGTGAATACGTGTGTTGGATCCATAACGATGACAGATTCTTACGGTGATGGTTGGAACGGAGCAACAATGACACTTAATGTAAATGGCTCGCCTTTTCAA
>CANHQC010000311.1 GCA_947462695.1 Flavobacteriales bacterium
AGTCCGCTCGGATGGTGGAATTGGTAGACACGCCGGACTTAAAATCCTGTGGGCATTAGCCCGTGCGGGTTCAAGTCCCGCTCCGAGTACAAAAACCAGAGTGAGTGTGAGAGCGAAAGCGTTAACACGAACTCTGGTTTTTTTCTTCACACTCACGCTCCAACTCGCTCTTCATTTTTTTTTCGTAACTTGAATAGAAAACTAACCTATTCACCATGTTCGATTTCGAAAAACTTGACATTTACAAAAAGGCTAAAGGTTTCAATGCTGATGTTAGAACATTAATAAAATTAACCAAACTTGACCCTACTACAAAAGACCAACTTCGAAGAGCATCTTTTAGTATTGTATTGAATATTGCAGAAGGCTCTGGACGATTTTCACAAGCAGACAGAAGAAATTTTTATGTCATCTCAAGAAGTTCCATTTTTGAGTGTATTGCAATATTTGATGTGCTGAAAGATGAAATGGTTCTTGATGAAAATCAATTTAAGTTGTTCTATTTCCAAGCTGAGGAGATTTCCAAAATGCTTTTTGCCATGATTAAAAAACTGAGTTGATTTGGTTCGACAATCCAATCACTTCATGTACAAAAACCAGAGTGAGAAACAAAGCGAGAGCGATGTTCCGAGCTCTGGTTTTTTTCTTCATTACCTTCGGTGCTGCTTCGCGGTCTCATTCTGCTTCTCGCTCTTCTAATTCACAATCAGTATTTATTTGTAATGAAATTTGTCCAGCAATAGTTGGTTTAATAATACAATCACCGTCAGTACAAAATCCAACTTGATCAACTGATTTTGATCGATTAACTCTACATCGATGGATTTACCCCGCGATTTACCCCTAATTTAGGCTCATTCCTATTCTTAGTAAATCGAATCAATCTAATAATTTCTCATCAAACTGCAACCATTTTACCCGATCAAACGTTTGTTAGTTGTACGCAATAAAAATCATATGAAAAACACATTATTCGCAATTCTTTTCTTTATCCCTGTTTTATCATTTTCTCAAGTTACTGTGCAAGAAGACGACAGACAATCTTTATGGAAAGGCATTACTGGATATGAACTAGTAAGTCAACGTTCAAATGATAAGGTAGAATATACCTTTTACTACCGAAACAGCGAAATAGGCGCAAAATTAGAAGGATTATCTATTTCGTTTTCTAACCGTGAGGACGCGCTTACCTTCTTTGAAACAGGCCTCAAAACGCTAGAGACAAGTAAAGAGTTTTCATTAACCATTGATGGGAAAACGTATCGAATGTACAAATCAGTTGGAACACTTGTTTTCTCCGGTCGTAGTTCAAGTGGTATTTTAAATAAAACCCAGATTCTTCGGTTAATCGAAATTTTGAACCAGCAAGAAAAGTAATCTGGTCTGATTCAATGAGCCCTGTAAAATGTTAATTCTAGGGTAACATTTGTGGTTGATTGAAACTTTCGTATTTTTAGGCAGAATTTTAAAAACCAATTATGAAAAAGTTTTACATATTGGCTGCTGCTTTTGTCGGATCATTTGCAATCAATGCGCAAGTTGCTCCTAAAAGTGTAGCTGCTAAAATTGATCGAAATGAGATCCGTCCTGTTTCTAAAAAAGGACAAAACAGTACTAAAGTTGAAGGTCAACAATGGTGGTCGAATGGTTTTAACACCATAGCTGATTGGACACAAGTGAATGGTCCGAACCATCAAGGTGGAGACTGGGATATTTTAACAGCAATCCCTGCTGGTATTGCAGGTCAACAAGCATCATATCAGTGGCCATCTACATTTGGAGGTGCGTCAGGTAGTTTTGCATTCATCAATTCTGATGCTGCTGGTGCTGGAGTAGCACAAGATGCTTACTTTCAATTCACAGGAACAATTGACTTGTCAGGTGCAGGTTCTGCAGCGATGTATTTGACATTTGCTGAGTACTACAGAAATTATTACGATGAGACATTCGTAGAGATTTCTAACGACGGTGGAGCGAATTGGGTAACTTTCGAAGTAAATCCTGAAGCTGAGGTTCCGGTAAATACAAACTGTGTACCGAATGAGGTAGAAGTTGTAAATATCACTCCAGCAATGATCGCTCAAGGTGGAACATGGTCAAATCAAGTTAAAGTTCGTTTTTATTACAAAGGAGTGTACGATTGGTTCTGGGGAATTGACGATGTGAAAATTGTTGAAGCATGGAACAATGACGTTAAAGTAACGAATTGGTACCAAGCAACTGACGTAAATACAACATTTGGTTTAGATTATTACCATGTGCCTGTTTCTCAATCTTCTTTTCCAGGATGGACATTTGGTGCACTTGGAGCAAATAACGGTGGTCAAAACCAGCCAACTGTAGCGCTTTCAGCAACAGCTACTGGTGGATATGTGGCAGCTGGTTCGCCAGTAGCTATTCCAACCAATTCTGGAGATACACTTTCAATCTCAACGCCGTATCTTCCAACAGGACTTGGGACTAAAACGATTGAATTAACAACTACTTTAGGTGCGAATACAGATGCTGCATTGGCTAATAACGAGAAATCAATGGATGTATTCTTAACGAATTACGAATACTCTCGTGACAACAACGTAATCGAAAGTTCAATTGGTCAGATATCCTCTCAAGATGCTCAACCATTGAAAATCGGTAACGTTCACGAGATGTTCAACGATATGAACGTTACAGCGATTAAATTATACCTTGCAACGCAAGGATCAGGTGCTGTTGGTAGTGAATTCTTTGCAGAGCTTTGGAAATGGAATGGAGTAGATGCATACGAATTCCTTGCTGAAACAGAATTGAAAACTGTGACTGGTACAACTGCAACGTGGGTAACACTTCCGCTAGTTGGTGGTTCATTAACAGTGAATGCTGGAGATGACATCCTTGCTGTGGCTGGTCACTTCGGTGGTGCAACAGAAGTGCGTTTTGGATTGGCTCAAAACACCTATGAAGGTTCTGTAATTGGATATACAGCGCTTGGTGAGTTATTCAGTCTTACTTCGCCTGGTGCAGTAATGATTCGTTTATTAGACGATCCAAGTGTTT
Organism: Flavobacteriales bacterium; assembly: GCA_947462695.1. Classification (GTDB taxonomy): domain Bacteria; phylum Bacteroidota; class Bacteroidia; order Flavobacteriales_D; family Crocinitomicaceae; genus M0103. The sequence goes on from CANHQC010000311.1 coordinate 3,037, forward strand.
CACTTGATGAAGTAACAGCTGTTTCTGGAATCAATGTATTCCCTAACCCGGCAAACAATTCGGCAAACGTATC
>CANHQC010000312.1 GCA_947462695.1 Flavobacteriales bacterium
GCAGAAGTATTGAATCCAGAGTAATTGAATACATTAAATGCACTCGCACAAACCAAAGACGATCCATTCGCAGCATAATCGCTAAATGTAGCATTTGTTGTTTGAGCAGTTACACCTAAAACAGGAGTTGGACAATCATTACCTTGAAATTCGTAAGTGGCTATAATCGATCCCAAAGAAGAGGCATCTGTTCCTGAACAATCCTCATCAATTCCGTTATCTGGAATGTCTGTGCCATTTGGGTTAACAAGTGGGTTGTTATCGTTGCAATCCAAGTTATTCGTTACGTAGCCTACTGGCAGTGAGCACGCTAGAATTGTGGCTGTTGCTGATCCAAAAGTATCACCGTCTGCATCTTGGTAATAGGTTGTTGTTGGCAGTCCAATAGTTGGATTGGCGTCGTTACAATCGTTACTGTTTGTGACATATCCAACTGGTAAAGAACACCCAATTGTTGTGGCAGATGGATTACCAAGTCCGTCACCATCGGTATCCGCATAATATGTGATTCCTGTTGTAATGGTCAAGTTGATCGTTAGTAAGCTATCGCAACCTGCCGCATTCGGAATGGTGTCAAAATAGGTTCCCGAAACAGTATAAGTCTCTCCAAGACTTGGAACAGTGTAGGAGTTGCATGTAGCAACATTTATTGTCGCTGATGTTATACATGAATTTTCAGGAGTAACTGATTCCCAAGTTGAACCGGATCGTATTTCGTCAATTTCTATGTTACCGGTTCCTGCGGTAATACTTCCAGCTTGACGCAGGAATATCGATGCGAAATTGGTAAATGTATTCGTTCCTGAACTATTCGATACGGTTGGCGCAGGTTCAGGCAAGGCAACGTTAGGGTTAATAAAAAGACTTGCTTGAATAGGTGAAACAGCAGCATTCAATTTAACTACAACCATAATGGTTTGTCCGACTGGGTATTCTGTCGTTCCATAGGTTTGTGAAGGTGTACCTCCTGTGGTGTTTTGCACACCTAATTGAAAAGTATTCGGTGTTGTACCAGCTTTGATAAAAACCCGGGGAGCAAAAATAGTTACGTTAGCGCCACTCGTCGCTGCAAACCCAGTGAAATAGTCTCCAGTTGTAGAAAGTCCTGTTGTGTTAGTTACTTTCACTAACATTGAGAAATATCCGACACCTGATAATCCAGTAATTGCTTTGTTCACATCTTCGGAGTTACCCGCAACTAAGGTGTTTCGATTCCCTGTAGAATTGGGAAGTCCAGTGTAGTAAAGACTGTTCCCTTGATCTGACGAGCTAGTTAAGGTCTGTTGAGGAGAAGGAACTGTCCCCGCATTGTGAGTCGTCCAACCATTTGCATTTAAAGCACCATTGAAATTAAAAGATTCAAACACTTGAGCTTTTAATACATGTGGGAGTACGAATAGAACGAGTAATAATTTTTTCATATTTCTTATGTTTTCAAGGCAAAATTACAAAAGTGAGTCCCAACAATCACCATTTGGCATTAAACAATTGTTACCATTTGTCAACAAAAAAGCCTGTTGGTTTATTCAACAGGCTTTTTTGCTAATGCATTTGCTCATCCTCTTCAGGATCAGGAGGGAAGAGCTTAGGTAAATCTTTCTTGCCTTGAAGCATATCCATCATATCCTCTAATTGAGAAATGGATAAGTTCTTACCGATGATTTTCTTGTCTTTATCTAACACGAATACGCGTGGGGTTGAAAAAATATCATACGTCGATTGGTAGTTCAACGATTCAATCGTGGTGTTTTCCAACAATTGGTGCAGTTTCGCCTGGTTATTGGATTTGTCTGAGGCATCATTGAATAACGTGTTTGTTACCCCTACATTGATGAAGGTAAGCTCATTGTCTTTGATGAATTTTTTCCATTTTGGAAAATCCTCTCCAACAGCTTTACCAACAGAGAATATTTCAATATTTCGATCCTTGAATTTTTGCTTGTATAGTGTTTCTAACTTTGGCGTTGTTTTTTTACAATGGCCACACTCCGGATCCCAAAAATAAAGGATTGTATACTCGGATTTTAAGCTGTAAAAATCTTTCCACTGCGTGTCGGTTGTGTCTCGGAGGATCAAGTTAGGTGGTTTAACGCCCATGACCAATCGCTTTTGAACCGGCATTTTTTCACACGTTTCAGCTATTTTCTCTGGCTTCACCCAAGTAGCGAGCGGTTTACCTTCAGGACCATTCGTACAATAATACTTATCGAACATGTAAACAAATACCTTATCCATACCCATAATATTGCTCTTTTGGTAGGATGAGGTTAAATGCGTCACGCAGTATTCGAATACTTTAGATTTAGGATTCAAGGTATCACAGAAGGCGAAGGCATAATTGAGTACAGTATCCCAATGCTGAATCATCATGCTTTTACCGAAGTAATACTCTAACTTTTGATGGAAGATTGGGGTATTTACCAACCGATCATCACGTAAGTCAATATTGTCCCAGAAATGTTTTCTGTAATAATTGAACCTGAAGTTGGAATCAATGAGTTTACCATTGGCATCTTTTGGAGGCTCAGGTACATCTACATCCAAAGACATTTTTACGATTTTACCAATTAATTTGGTAGGATTGGTGGCGACAAGGTTTTTTTGGTAATCAATGACTGCTTTGTTCGTGGCGTCCATTCGGTCGGTCAATTCCTTATACTTCGAATCTTCTGGTGATAATTTAGCACGTTCCTCAGACCATTTATTGACCTCAGTTCTCTTATCTGTAATGAAACGCACATAATTTACAAAGACTTTATTCTCTTCAGATTTCTTCACGATCATTGAGCCAAATAAATCAGTTAAATCGACTTCAATCTGAACTTCCTCACTGTTGTAAATGAAATCCAAGGGCTTTTGACCGTTGATGTAAAGTGCTAGGATACCACCTGTTTGTTTTGAGCCATTGAATTCTGCTATTCCATTTTTTAACTGAGCTGTATCGGCATAAAATAAATTCTTACCCACATACTTCACTAAAAAAATAGTGGTGTCTTTGTAGTTACTAACCTTGAATTTTATTTTTTGAGCTTGAACTGAGCCAACGAACGCAGCAATGAAAAGTATGAGAAGTGTACGCATAGGTAAAAATTTGAATTGA
>CANHQC010000313.1 GCA_947462695.1 Flavobacteriales bacterium
ATATTGTCAACACCCGCAGTTACATTTATTGATTTTGAAGGAGAATAAGATAATCTCACATTTGCGCAAATCCATGCAGGCATACCTTCTGCTGTAGCATACTGCTCGTTATCTTCGCCATTCAATAAATAATCCTTCAATTTCTTTTTACCATTATACTGCACCGAAAAATTGACACTCATTTTATTTATTTGAAAATCAACAGATGCATTAGCCATAAACGGAGGTATGTGATCCAACGGTATTTCCATTGAATCTGTTTGAATTCTTCCATAAGTATAATTTACGCCACCGGAAAGTAAAAGCCAATTGTTCAAGTGCGCTTTAAGTTGAGTATTGAATCCGAAGATGTAAGCTCTTCTTTTATTTTGATTGGCCATAACCTTGCTTATTGTGCCATTGTAGTTAACAGAATCCTGTCCCAGATAAGTAAACTGATCAGTTACGATAGCATCCAAGAAATGAGTATAGTATGCCGTATTTTCGAGCATAATTTTTTCAAAGAACAATTGAGTAACGCCAAACTCATAGTTGATTGTTTTTTCCGGCTTTAAATCATCATTGGGTACAATCAAAGTGCCGGCAGAAGATTCAAACACCTTACTCAAATCGTCTACATTAGGAGCCCTGTAGCCACTTGACATTAATAAGGATAATTTGGTATGCTTTACAGAATTATAAACTAAACCTAACGATCCCGAATACACTATATTTTGTTGATTCACCTCACGAAAAGGAAACTTAAAAAATGTAGTATCATTGAAAGTTGAACGGAGATAATTTGTCCCAATTCTAATTCCATCATTTAAAGTTAAACGTTCAGTTAATGTGGCGCTGTGCGACAAGTAAGCGCCGCTTGAAAAGGAGGTGTTGTTGCCATCGGGGTACCTTGTATCAAGTGGACTCATTTCACCACTTACGAGGCTGTAAGTATTGGCGGTGGAATTCAGTTTATTGAACTGACAATCCATTCCGTATCTGAAAACCTGCTGACCAAGAACGGAACTCATATCCAAATTGATTCCTGCCACTTGAACCTTTTCAATGCGACTTTGTCTGCCTCTAGCGTTGAATCTTCTGGTGATTCGGCTTTCCTCTATATTTTGATAATTGATTCCAAAGTGGATAGTCTTTATGGCTGTATTTTTGTTTTGAACATTTACATCGTAGGCCGTCAGTAATCTTTTTTGGGGACCATAATACCACTCGGCCCATTTCAATCCATTGCCTGATGGATCAGTGAGACGATCATACCTTGGGATATCGGAAGAAGTTGAATATTGAAGATTCAGGCCGTGCGTAATGCGTTCATTTTGTTTGAAAGCAATTTTTTCAATGATATCAATCTGACTATATCCGCTGAATTTTTGAAGGTATTTGTTGGTATTGGAAACAAGTGAATCTATGCCATTGATGCGCTCAACATAAAAATTTCTTTCGCCGTAATTACCTGCATAAAAAGGATTTTTATTTTTACCCGAACGCAAGTCAGAAAACCGGGAGTAAGTATACCCATAATAATTTGCCCATTTACGATTTCCGGCGTTCAATTCAACGTGAGAACTGAAGCCATTGTTTACAGTGCTGTATCTTGTAAATGCACCAAGGTTAGCAGATTGTTTTTTTTCGCCAGTAGCAAAAATTGGCTGTTGTGTGTATATGGAAACCACCCCGCCTAATGCATCACTACCATACATTGTAGATGATGGACCAAACAGGATTTCAGCTCTATCCAAGCTGTTGTTATCAACCGTAATGATATTCTGTAAGTGACCACCTCTATAAATGATATTGTTCATTCTTACCCCGTCCACAACCAATAAGATTCTATTGGCTTCAAAACCTCTAAGTACAGGACTTCCACCACCCATTTGACTTTTTTGCACGAAAACATTTGCTGCAGAAGATAGCAAATCTGCAGTATTAGCAGCTTGTGCCATATTTATTTTTTTGTTGTCGATAACCTGAACTTGTTGTGCTATCTTTTTTTTGTTTTCAGCAAGCTTGTTTGCCGAAACAACAATTTCATTGAGCAGACCGATGTTGATTGTATCTTTTTTTTCCTGCGCTTGAGATGATACGCAGAAAACAATAAGCAATCCGAAGAATGCAAAGTATTTTTTTTGCATGAGATTTTATTTAGATTAATAAACTAGTAAAGTGTAAAGTAAAAATCTAAATAAAATCCGGTGGGGAAAATGGAGTTGAAAAGGATCCTGAAGACAACTGCTGAAAGAGATCAGCATATTGAAGATTCTTTTGATTGGGAATGATATTAGTATTGCTTAATGAAGGCACCACAAAAAGCATAGACATAAAGCTCAATAGTTTTTGTGGAAATTGCTTTTGGTGAGCGCTTTCACTGCCAATTATTTTTTTGAGTACGGACAAGACATGCATTTCCTTTTTATCCTCTATAAGACCGAGCTGTACTTTGTTTCCTGAAAAGTTGACAGTACGAATATCATACAATTTACCATTGAGTTCAATTTCGTGGCCGTTAATCAATTTATGCTGGTAGGCTTCAAAAGTAATAGTGATGGACTTTTGGGGCAAATTGTTCTGAATCATTTTTTCGTCCATTTCTGCTTTTACCAATTTTTGTTTGAATAAGAAAAAGCATTGTAATCCTCCCCCCTGAAAAAAAATCAGCAGCAGAAGTGATAAGGCCAGAACCTGTATTAGATAATATCTTTTTGAAAAATTTGTCAATTGGAAAATGAAATACACTCAAAAATAAGCAATTGCTTTTTATGAAGAGGGGATCTTGCTATTGTTTTGGGTCTAATGTAGGGAGTTTAGCGTTTAAAGTTTTGGATTAAACTATAAATGCTTAAAAATTTGAACCTCTATCCAATGTCTCCAGTATGGGAAGTTGGATAGAGACATTTATCCGGCCCCTACAGGGCCGTGTTGTATCCTCTTTGTAATGTTAGAACGATTTCACCCCTACGGGGCGAAATTAAAGATGATTTTTAACAAGTAATTTGAACCTCTATCCAATGTCTCCAGGATGGGACGTTGGATAGAGGCATTTATCCGGCCCCTACAGGGCAGTGTAGTATCCTGTTTGTAATATTAGAACGAT
>CANHQC010000314.1 GCA_947462695.1 Flavobacteriales bacterium
AAAATGTATTGTGCTGTAGAGTCTCCTACGAAATAATTTGAAATGTAAGCATAATCACCAATTCCATCTTGTTGACCGGTAATACCATAACCTGCGCGGAGCTTCAACATGTTTACTGCTTTCACATTATTTTTAAAGAACTCCTCGTCTGAAACAACCCAAGCAGCCGAAACAGATGGGAATAATCCCCAGCGCGCTTCCGGGCTAAATCTAGACGAACCATCGTAACGAAGTGACGCATTTAAAATGTAGCGATCCTTAATTGTGAAAATTCCACGGGAATAATATGACAACATTGCATTTTTTGTATAAAAAGGAAATGCAGCTGCTTGTCTGGTTATAGAATCTTGAGCTTCATTGTAAGTTGCCCAATTTGGACTGGCAGAATACCAATCTTGGTAGGAATAACCAGCGGTTAAATCCATCACTAAAAACTGGTCATTCGTACCCTTACTATTGTTATAGTTAAAATACGCTTCAACAAGTTTGTTCGCTTTTTTATTTCTGTACGCATTAAAAGAACCTTCCGTATAGAAACCAGCAGCTGATTCTGCCGGAGTTATGGCATAACCAGCACCTTCAGATAAATCGATCCCTCCATTAACCACTGCTTTTAGACCACGAACTCCAGGAATATTATAGGAAGCTTTTGCATTTGCAATATATCTCCAAACATCACTACGATCTTCACGTTGCCTAATAAGGCCAAGAGGATTTTTAGCGGCCAATGTGTTTGGTTTTCCATTTGCACCCAACCATTCGTTATATCCACCATACAAAGTTGTATCAGAATAAACAGGCTGAGTTGGATCAAAATACGCTGCACCTAAAGCACCCCTATTTGCGAATTGAGAACGTGTGTTCACTAATTTATTGTTTACCTCGAGCTGTAAATTCTTATTTAAGAAAGAAGGTGACATATTTAACGTAACAGAGTTTCTCATAAATTGATCACGCAATAAAACCCCGTTTTCAACCCGATTTCCAAAAGACAATCGATACGGGAAGTTTTTAATTCCGCCAGTTAAAGAAACGTTATTATCTGTTACATAAGCAGGTCTGAAAACAACGCGTTGCCAATCCGTATTTGCATCACCTAATAAGTTTTGTTGTGTAGGTGTTCCAACCCTATTTATGAGATTTCTCATACTATCTCCACTTAATACATCTGCATATTTAGCGACAGTAGAAAGTGAGTGCTTGGTATCAAAAATTACTTTCAATGGACTATTACCAGAACTGCCTTTCTTAGTTGTGATTAAGATAACTCCATTTGCCGCACGTGAACCATAAATTGCAGTTGCAGAGGCATCTTTAAGAACCACAAATGACGCGATATCATTTGGATTAATCAAAGAAAGTGGATTGGCAGCACCCGCAATTCCACCATTATCTAACGGAACTCCATCAACAACAATTAGCGGATCATTACTCGCATTAATTGAAGTTCCACCTCTCAACCTCAATGTGCTTCCAGATCCTGGCGCCCCGTCGTTGGTATTAATTTTCAATCCTGAAACCTTTCCCATAATAAGCTGTTCCGGGGTTGACATGGATCCTTGCGAAAAGTTTTTCTCGTTTATGACAGTCGCCGAACCGGTTAAATCTTTTGTTCGTGTAGTTCCATATCCAATTACAATTGCCTCTTCAAAGGATTTAACACCATCTGATAACTCAATGTTTTTTTCCAAAACTTGATTGGGCTCAAGTTCAACTGTAAAAGTAAAATCATTATAACCTGTGGCTTTAACTGTAATCTCTACGGCTGTTTTTGATGAGCTAACTGGAATACCTACCAATTCATAATTACCATCTGGATCTGATTTTGCTTTAACAGTACTTTGAGAAACCGTAACTAGCGCGTTATAGACCGATTCTGATTTCTGATCCGTAATCTTCCCTTTGACACTGGCTTTTTGAGAAAAAAATACGCTGGTCATTGAGACAAACAGCAAAACGAATAACTTATTCAACTGTATTTTCATAGTATGAGTTTAGTTCCAAACAACAAATATATGTAAAAAGTTTATATATGTCAAAATGACACAAACTCTTTTTATTATTTATACCAAACTTTAATTTTGGCCTTTTTATTTTTACCTTTTATACTTGAAAATGAGTAATTTGACTCACTTTTTGTAAAATCATACTTTTTACCATCAACTGAAATTTTTGTGATTTTTGCCAATGGGGAATAGATTACCAGGTTTGTGTTAAAGGAATCATCTTTATTCGATTCTATTAAGATTTCAAAACATTTCGATTTTTTAGAGTAAGTAAAATTTAGGACGTTTTCCGATACCGTCTGATTTCCTTTTTGATAATCATCTTGGTATAAAACTCCTGAACTTGATGAGGTTTCAGGATCAAAGAAGAAGTACATTTGAACTTTATCATTTTCAAGTTGGCTAGTATTTTGAAGATTCTCAATCATTGGAATAAAAGCGCCACCTTTTACAAATGTTGGAATGCGGTCTGAGGTAAGATTTACATTTGCAGTAGTACCGCCTTTGTAAAATTGCAGACTGTAGAAATCAAACCAATTGGCAGAGTTTGGAAAATGAATCACTTTTTGAAGCTGGGATTTCACAAAAACAGGGGCAATTAAAAACTCATTACCCCAAAAATACATGGAATCAACGTTCAGCATTTCAGTACGATTATCTTCAAAAAATACCGGGCGCATCAAAGGTTTTCCGTACTCGTTCGCCTTGAACATCAAGGTATAATTATACGGCAAAAGCCTATATCTCAATTTAACAGCTTGCTTAACCAATTCTTTTGTTTCCTCATCTTTGAAAATAGGCTCTGAGGGAACTTCTTCTTGCCCATGAGGTCTAAAAATGGGTTGAAAAACACCATACTGTAGCCAACGTAAATACAACTCAGGATCATCGTTTGCCCCCGCAAAACCTCCCAAGTCTGAGTGCATAAATGGAATTCCTTGCATACCCATTTGCAAAGAAATTTCTGGTTGTGAGCGCATTCCACCCCAAGTTCTATTCACATCTCCCGACCAAGGAATTAAACCAAAACGCTGTGACCCTGAAGAACCTG
>CANHQC010000315.1 GCA_947462695.1 Flavobacteriales bacterium
CGTTGAATAGTATCAAAAATATAGGTTCTTTTCGCTACCTGTTCAGGTAAAAAATCACGTGTTCCTTTGGGAATAGAGGGTTTTTGTGCCATCTTGACAAGTTTGGGCGCAAAGGTACAAAATTGAGGTAGAAGAACGACCGTTTTTTGATCAATACGGCAACGCATCCATCCCTAACCAACGCAGGACATTGTCGTACCAAATGTGATTCGATTCTTTTTGTGTTAAAATACCTGCTTCTACTGCAAAATCAATTACTCTTCCAGGGTAAGAACGCGCCACTCCTTCCATCTCTCCAAGCGGATAAGGATCATCTAGTCCTGCTACTATTTGAGCTGATCCAGCGCGCGTTTTAATCAATTCCAAGGTGTACGAATCGTGTACGAGTGAGTCAAAAAACAAATTGGGATGACCTAACGCTTCACGGGGATTCGTCGCCCCTTCAAACAAGTCCGGTCGACCGTCAAAACCTTGAAGTCGTCGGCCGTAATTCGCTTGTCCAAGCATGCAGCCGTGTGCAAAGCATGTCCGAACATCAGGGAATTTATGTAAAAAATCTTTTAACGTGAACAGGTGAAGTGTATCTGCTGTTTGGGCCATCATCCAAACGAGGTGAAAACGCCAATAGATGTCTTTTAGCTTGACCATTTTTTCGCCGTCATATGGATGGATTTCAACAGCCAATTTATACTTATTGGCCAATTCAAAAATTGGAAAAACGGATTCATCTGCCACTGAAATCCACTCATCCTTTTCATTAAGGAAATGTGTTGGCAGACAGAGTAATTTCATATTCAGTTTCTCCACACAGCGTTCAATTTCAGCAAGCGCATGATCCAGGTATAACGGTTGCACTACAAAGCCACACGTAAATTTATCGGGACGTCGTTGCTGAATGCTTGCATTGAAATCGTTTTGCCAATGGATCGCATCAATTGCATCTTGTTTTTTCCAGCCGTTGCAATAAATCTGGGAAAGATTGAGCATAACCCCATGATCAATCTCATAACGTTCCATCCATTCGAGTTTCTGTTCAAAAAAGAAACTTGGGTCTGTTATCGGACGTGACCAATCATCTTGACGCATGAATTTTTTATCTTCATCGATCCAGAACAATTTCTTCTCTTTCATGAAACGTGGAATTTCATGTGGTTCAGGAAGTAAGTGACCGTGTCCGTTGATTTTGATCATGTCTTAAGAAAATAGCGAATCGACGAACTCATTTTTATCAAAGAGTTGAAGGTCATTCATCCCTTCTCCTACTCCAATGTATTTCACCGGAATTTTCATTTGATCGGAAATACCTATAACCACACCGCCTTTAGCTGTACCATCCAATTTTGTTATCGCTAAGGCATTTATGTCGGTGGCTAACGAAAACTGTTTGGCTTGTTCGTAGGCATTTTGTCCGGTTGAGCCATCTAACACCAACAGCACCTCATGCGGAGCGTCAGGTATGACCTTCTCCATCACCCGTTTGATTTTACTCAACTCGTTCATGAGGTTCACTTTATTGTGTAAGCGTCCTGCAGTATCAATAATAACGATATCAGCACCTTGAGATTTTGCAGATTGCAAGGTGTCAAACGCAACAGATGCTGGATCTGCTCCCATTCCTTGCTGCACAATTGGAACGCCCACGCGATCTGACCAAATGATCAATTGATCAACTGCTGCAGCTCGAAACGTATCTGCAGCGCCAAGTACGACCTTTTTACCAGCCGATTTAAATTGATGAGCTAATTTTCCAATGGTTGTAGTTTTACCGACACCATTTACACCAACGACCATAATTACATAAGGATCTCCGCTCGTAGTTGGGATATACAACTCACCTCCAGCTTGGGCATTGTTTTCCTCCAACAGTGAAGCAATTTCTTCTTTCAGGATGGTGTTAAGCTCATCGGTACCTAAAACTTTGTCTCGCGCAACGCGTTCTTCAATGCGCTCGATGATTTTTAACGTTGTTTCAACTCCAACATCTGATGTAATTAAAACTTCTTCAAGGTTATCGAGTACTTCATCGTCTACACGCGACTTACCGACAATACTTCTTGCCAATTTTGATAAAAAGGTAGACTTCGTCTTTTCAAGTCCTTTATCTAGACTTTCCTTTTTTTCTTTAGAAAATAATCCAAAAAATGCCATATCAGGTAAACATAAGAAAAGCTCCCTTTAGATCAAAGGAAGCTTTCACAATTCGTTCGAAAACAACTTATTTTTTAGTGAAGAAATCCTTCACTTTATCGTTGTGTACAATTTCTTCTTTGAAGGAGTACGAACCTGTTTTATCAGATTTCACCATTTTGATAACCTTGGTATGTTCTTTACCACCTCCTTTTTGCAATGATGCTACTACTTTCTTAGCCATGACTTAATTATTTAATCTCCTTGTGAACCGTATAACGCTTCAATACAGGATTGAATTTTTTAATTTCCATTCGATCAGGAGTGTTTTTACGGTTCTTCGTCGTGATGTAACGGGAAGTTCCTGCCATACCTGATTCTTTATGCTCTGTACACTCAAGAATCACCTGAATTCTGTTTCCTTTTGCTTTTTTTGCCATTTCTTGTAGTATTAATGTCTACCGTTTCACAACGGGTAGAACCAGGATTATTTTAAGTACCCTTTTTCCCGCGCTTCTTTCACACAAGCAGAAATTCCTTTCTTGTTGATTGTGCGTAAAGCCGCTGCAGAGATTTTCAATGAAATCATTCTATCCTCCTCTGGAAGGTAGAATTTCTTACTGAATAAATTCGGGTAGAATTTTCTTTTCGTTTTGCGATTAGAGTGAGAAACATTGTTTCCTACCATCACCGATTTACCCGTAAGTTGACAAACTCTTGACATCTTTTTTCGTTTTTCCTAATTCTAAATGGGGTGCAAAGAAAGTGTTTTTTTCAGAAATGAACAAACCTTTTTCCTTTTTTTTCATGAAATACCTAAAAGTTGGCAACGCAACATATTCATTGCGGATAACACAGCCATTTGAATAGTCCGTTCGCGGTTATCGCCAAATGAAAATTGCCTGGACACTACTCCGTCGTTAAATGCTA
>CANHQC010000316.1 GCA_947462695.1 Flavobacteriales bacterium
ATTAAGCGTATTTGCTCCACCTAACGCAACTATGGGAATGCGCACAGCTTTTGAAATTGCCTTGATGAGTTCATGGTCGTAGCCGTTCATCTTTCCATCGCGATCAACGGATTGGATAATCAATTCACCAGTACCGTTTTCTTCCATAAGCTTTGCATACGACACAGGATCAATTGAAATGGACTTTTTACCATTCGATATCCAGACCTTTTGCTTTCCGAATAGCGAACGTTTGACATCGATACAAACCGCAATAGTAGACGAACCAAATGCCTCACTGGCTTCTCGAACAAAATCGGGATTTTCGCCTGCAATTGTTCCCAGTATAACTTTTTCTGCTCCAGCTGAAATCAGTAGTTGGATGTCATTCAGTGTTTTTATCCCACCACCAACTGCAAACGGCATATTCGCTTCATCACCAACTTCTTTCATCAGTTGAACATCAACCAAGCGATTTTCCTTGGTAGCATTGATATCCAAAAAAACGAGTTCATCTGCTTTCATCGAATTGAAGAGGTGTACGGCATTAATCGGATCTCCAATGTAATTCGGCGATTGAAAACCGACTGTTTTAACCAGTTCGGTGCCTTTCAGCAATAGGACGGGTATTATGCGCGGTCGGTACATGGCGAAATGGAATCAATGAAATTCTGAAAGAGTTGCAATCCGATATCGTGACTTTTCTCCGGGTGGAATTGCATGCCAACAAGGTGACCTTTTTTCAAGGATGAAATAAATGTATTGCCGTAGTTCGTTGTCGTTAGCACCTCGTCTTTTGGTGCTTCAAGTACACCAAAGGAATGAACAAAATACACCTCACTACCTGTTGGAATATGCGTTAACATGGTTTGTTCAGTGGTGAAATCGATCGTATTCCAACCGACATGTGGAATCTTTAACGAATAAGGGTCTTCGACAATTAGTCGTTCCGTTTTGCACGAAAACCAGTTCAATCCTTCCGTTCCTCCTTCTTCGCTGCCTTGCGTCATCAATTGCATTCCTAAGCAAATACCCAGGATCGGTGTTTTTTTCTCCAAAACGGAAGTATTCAATGCATGAATTAAATCGCGCTGTTTCAATGCCTCCATGGCGCGCCCAAAATGTCCAACACCAGGAAGGATTATAGCATCAGCTTTTTCGATCGTTTTTGCATCACTGGTGACAACAGAATTTTTGCTCAATTGGCTCAGCTTCCGCTCAACCGAACGCAAATTCCCCATCCCATAATCAACAATAGCAATCATTTTGTGAAGATAAGAAAAGTTCCAATGTCAGACCTCGATACATCCTCCTGTTGTCGTAATTGCTCATCTCTCAGCTCTCTTTGCTCTCATTTCTCAGCTCGACGTCCTCGATACTATCCGCCGCGGCGGATCACTCGGTCGGCGAAACATTTACGGAGGCTAGCCCCTTCACCAATTCCGCCAACCTCTCCACCTGCACCTTCCTCGAATACTTCTCCACCCCAACAGAATGACACGCAACCTGCCCAGTGCTCGAAAATTCATCCCATAACTCACTCAATACCTCTTGCAAGTGTACCGCGTCTTTGACGACAATGCCGGAGTTGGTGGTTTTAAGAATATCAATTTGCGGTTGGATAGAAGTCTCTATTGATTTAAAGTAAAATTGTTTTTTAAGTTGAAGTGCCTCAGGATCATTACCAAAACAAAGCAGTATTTTTCTTTTCACTGCCAGGTAGTCATAGATTTTCGTACCTGTAAATTCGTAGTAGTTGAACAACAACAACACGTTATTGGTGGACATTTCTTTTGCCAGTTCTTGATTTGGCAACCTGCTTTTGATCGATACCTTGTCCTGTAAATACGGACAATTGGTTTGAACCCAATTTGTTATTAGTTCTTCAGCATTGATCCCATAAAAATTCAATTGAAAAGGAATTTGCGGCTTATTCCTTGAAAAAGTATTAAAACTGCTTAACAAATGTTCAATTGGATGCCAATTGTATACCGTTCCCACAAATGCAAAGGATAGCACATTTTTATGTTGAATACAGCCAGCTATTTCAGATTGAATTCCAGGATCAAATCCATTTGGAAGGAGTTCTATTTGCTTATTCGGAAATAATTCGCTGATTTTTAGTTTAAAGAGTTCGTCTACAGTAGTGATTAAATTCGCCGATTTGACATGCTTTAACTCAAGCAACCAATCTATTTTTCGTTGAATGAAATTCTTTTTAGAACTGAAACTTTGACTCCAAGGATCCCTATAATCTGCAATCCAAGGAATACCAAATTCCATACTCAACTTAGACGCATAGCTAAACAATACAAACGGGTCTCCAGTAGCAATGATCGCATCGACTTTATGGTGCTTCAAGTATTCCCGCGCAGCACGATAAACTGCTGATTTTGGTCCTGTGGGATAAATATACTGAGCCATCTCGTAAAATCCAGAAATTGCCTTACGAAGCAAACGATACTTGCGCTCTCCATAATTTAACAAGATCCGATTACTCATGTTAGGTCGATACGGACTTCGTAAGATAGTTCCGCATTCACTCTCCTCAATCACTACCTCACCTGACCACCCTGCCGAAATGTAATCCAGGTGGTTTCCATGCTCATTCCCCCATTGCCTTGTCACCACAACCGGTTCAATACCAAATTCGTTCAAGTACTTGAACCAATTATACGGTCTCAAACCACCTACCGATACATAGGGCGGAAAATCATAGGCGAGAATGAGGAGTTTTTTCAAATTGGGGAAATCTATTTTTGGAACATAATGACTTGATTTAAGCTTTCTTTCTGATCCATATAGCAAGTTGCATTCCTTGATTAGTCCGTCGCATATATGGTTTCAAAATCCCATCAAAAACTGAAGGTAAAAAAGTTTCACATACATAATATTCGTGATGAGCAATTGAATAACCCTGTCGATTAGCATGCGCTTGAAAAGACTTTAGGTCAAATTCATAGAGGTGATAAGGCTCGTGCATCGGACTCAGGTTGCTAACATAGTCTAGATTTCGTAAGCGGTATAATAGATTAAAAATCTTACCTGTAAGCC
>CANHQC010000317.1 GCA_947462695.1 Flavobacteriales bacterium
AAACATCCGTCAATGCAATTTTAGAAGATTGTGTCGTTTCTTGCTGCGCGTGGACATCGGTTAGGCCGAATGTAACCTGTAACAGAATAATGAAGAATAAATCTCTACTTTTCATTTCGTCTGATTCTCAATTTCTTTTAAAGTTCTTGGTGTCACAATCCAGATCAGCTGGAAAACAAATGCGCCAAATAAAGTCCATAGAATATCATTCCAATCAAAGTGCAATTTCTTTGAGGTAGTTTGTATAAATTCCCATGCGATCAAACCCATTAGAGAAAGTAGGTTCGCGGTGATGTAATTTTTCTCATTTAACCATCTAGATGTGCTCTTCAATTGTTGAATAAACAGGATAAACAAAGCTGGAATACCTATCGCTGGAAAGAAATTTGGAGCAATGCCTAGGAAATAGTTGATACTCGTATTTTCACCCGAATAATTTGGCCTGATATAGTAAGACACCGCTTGAAAGCAGAGGAAGCTGATGGCAAAAATGCTGAACCAGTAGAGGGTTGTTTTATTGTTATTGTTAGATTTCATTCAGAACTTCTTTTAAAAACATCCAAATCAATCACAAAACTGCAAATTATTCCCAACCCTCTACTTAGATTCTTGTTTGTGCAAATGAAATTCTACAATGTCGGGTAATCCGTATATCCCTTTTCACCACCGCCATACATTGTTGCACGGTCAGGTTGATTGAGATCCGTGTTCAATTCAAATCGTTCAGGTAAATCTGGATTGGATAGATACAACGTTCCGTAAGAAATCATTTTTGCGATACCTTTTTCTAGTTCTTGCTCGCCACTTTCGCGGGTGTACCCACCATTCGCCATTAATGGATGTTGTGTTAGTTTACCGAAAACACCAATGACATCTCTCGGATATTGCGGTAAATTATCCGTTGGGAACATGGCATTCATTAAGTGCACATAAAGCAAGGGCATCTTGTTTAATTCTTGCAACAGGTACGCATACAAATCCGTTGGATTGCTATCGATCATACTGTTAAATGGAATGCTTGGTGAAAGCTTGATGGCTACTTTGTTATCGCCAATACCATCTACCATGGCTTGCAACACTTCCAATACAAATCGACTTCTATTTTCAATACTTCCGCCATATTCATCCATGCGTTGATTTGCACTTTCTGCCAAAAATTGATTGGGTAAATAGCCAAATGCCGCATGCAATTCTACGCCATCAAATCCAGCTTCCATAGCGTTGATCGCTGCTTGTTTATAGTCTTGAATGATTTGTTTGACTTCGGTAGTTTCCAGCGCCCTTGGTGTTTCGTATTCTTTTGGACCTTGCGATGTAAAATGTTGTTGTCCTTGAATGGCAATCGCTGAAGGAGCAACAGGTAAAACACCTCCTTTGTCCACCGAATGACCAACGCGTCCAGTATGCCATAATTGAGCAATAATTTTTCCGCCTTTCTCGTGAACGGAGCTGGTTACTTTTTTCCAAGCGTCAATTTGCTCTTTTGTAAAAATCCCCGGTGTAAATGGACTACCTAATGCTTGTTCCGAAATATTGATGGCCTCTGAAATAATTAATCCAGCACTTGATCTTTGCGTATAGTACAACACAGTTAATTCACTCACTATTCCATTTAAGTCAGCACGGCTTCGTGTCATCGGTGCCATTGCGATCGCATTCTGCAACTCCAAGTTGCCAATTTTTGTTTTTTGTAAAAGTTTCATGTTCTTATTTTTAATTGATTAAATGTTCACTGTTCCCATTTTTCCTAATTGATAATCCTTCACTACTTGTCGGATTTGTTCCTCGCTATTCATCACAAAAGAGGCATAACCTACGATGGGTTCGTTGAGTGGCGTTCCTCCAAAAAGCATGAATTGCGTTTCTTCACGTGCCGTAATTTCTATTGAATCTCCAAACTCCGAAAATGCAGTCATCACATTCGGCGAAAGATTCTCGTTCTCAAAATTCAGAAGGCCTTTGACCACATACAAACCTGCACTATCTCCCTCTTTTATCGGAATTTCGATGGTACTGTTTTTAGGCATTTTAAACGCATACATGTATGCAGGTGATAAACTTTTCACCGGAGAAGAATGGCCCAATAATTCTCCGCACAGTACTTTAACCGTTGCCCCATTCAAATTAAATGCTGGCAATTGAGCCGACTTATTGTGATAAAACGCAGGGGCAATGAACTTATCCTTTCCCGGTAACGAAATCCAAAATTGTAAACCATGCACCGTTTCCACCTCCGATTTGTTTTCATTCATCCCTTCCGCATGGACAATGCCTTTGCCTGCTTGCATCCATGCAATATCTCCGGCGTGAACAACAGCATCATTCCCGAGGCTATCTTGGTGACGATTACTTCCTTCAAAAAGATAGGTAATCGTGGCAATTCCCGCGTGTGGGTGAGGCGGAACACCTTGATTTCCTGGCTTCTTGATCATCGGACCAAAATGGTCTAAGAAAACAAAGGGATCAACATGCTCAACAGCTGTTGGAATCACCTGCCGAACGTTTGGCCCCATGCTTCTACTTGCTTGTGCTTTAAACGAATGTAGTATTTCCTTTTTCATTATTTTACTTGTATATACAACTATTAGTTTTCAAAAAAATGATTTATTCTTCTCTTAACTTATCCAACAAGGCATTCAAATGAAATGCTTCAGAGGTACTCAGCTTTCCGATAAAATTCGATTGCGCATTCAATTCTTCGGCTACTTGATCCAATACGTGTAACCCAGCGCTAGTGATATTGATTTCATACTCTCTTTTATCCGTTACGGATTGTTGAACGACAACGAATTGTTTTTCTTTTAGCTTTTTGATAATCAACGTAATATTAGAATTCGGCGCGATCATTCGGGATAAGATCTCCTTTTGACACATCTTTTGGGGATGACTACCTTTTAAAATTCGTAACACATTAAATTGTTCGTGTGTCAAATTGAAAGGCTTTAAATGGGATGAAATTTTATTGTACAACCAATTTGCGGTGAACAGGACATTCAAATGGGATTTGATGTGCTCG
>CANHQC010000318.1 GCA_947462695.1 Flavobacteriales bacterium
AACGCTGCACCAAGTGCCCCACGATTTGCAAAGAATGAGGAAGTCTGCACGTAGCGCTGATTCAATTCTATTCCCAAATGCTTATCAAAGAAAGAAGGAGAAATATTTAATGAAACAGACGTTCTATTGAACTGATCGCGGCGTAAAAGCCCGTTCTCAATGCGATTACCAACCGATAAACGGTAAGGTAAATTTTTAATTCCTCCAGTTAACGAAAGGTTATTGTCTGTTACGAAAGCCGGTCGGAACACCTCTCGTTGCCAGTCCGTATTTGCATCACCAAGCAGTTCAGCCATTTCCGGCGTACCTCGTTCGGCAACTAATTCCCGCAATTGATCTCCACTTAAGACATCAGCGTACTTTGCAATTGTCGATAGCGATTGTTTGGTATCCAAAACGACTTTCAGTTCATCATTGGCACCGTTTCCTTTCTTTGTCGTAATGAGAATAACCCCATTTGCACCACGTGAACCGTAAATAGCTGTGGCAGATGCATCTTTCAGAATAACGAACGAAGCGATATCGTTCGGGTTAATCAACGACAATGGGTTGGCTGCTCCGGCAATTCCACCATTATCAAGTGGAACACCATCGATTACGATCAACGGATCATTACTTGCATTAATGGATGTACCTCCGCGCAAACGAATCGTGCTTCCAGATCCAGGCGCACCATCGTTGGTATTGATTTTTACTCCGGCTGCTTTACCCATAATGAGCTGTTCGGGCGTTGCTACTGATCCTTCGTTGAAGTTCTTTTCTGTTAGGATGGTTGCTGAACCTGTTAAATCAGTTGTTCGGGTTGTACCGTAACCGATTACGACAAGTTCTTCTAATTGCTTCACACTTAAAGACAACGCAACGTCCAAGGTCTTTACCTCTCCGGCAGCAAGTTCGATGACTTTTTTCTGCGTTTTGTATTCAGGCGCTCTAACGATTACCGTGTACGTTCCTGGATCGAGCATAGTAATCTCAAAGCTACCTGACTCATTGGTTTCAGCACCGCGCGATTTCCCTTCTAGGACGACTTGTGCCGCGAAAACCGGTTGTCCTAATGAGTCTTTAATGGTTCCTTTAATTGTTCCTCCTTGTCCAAATAGGAATCCTATGTTTACAAAGGATAAAAGGACCACAAAAAACAATTTAATTCTTGTTATTTTCATGATTCGGCTTTTAGTTTTATGTGTGTCTAGATGGTCAAATTTAAAACTATTTTTAATACTGTCAATTTGACACTAACATTTTTATTTCAGCTTGAAAATCAGTTGATTTATTCCTGAACCCAACGGTACGTCTTTTATGCGAAATTGCGATGGTTCTTGTTCAATAGTAAAATCAACATTTTTCGAATTTCGTTTTACTTTTCTTACGGACTTACTGTCGAAATAGTGAAGAACTAAATCGCCCACTCTATGGCTTGAACTTTCACTAGTGATTTCAATCATCACCTTGTTTTTGGACAAGCGTTTGTATTCAAAATGCATCGTATTCGTCTTGGCGCCTGGGGTTAACCCATCGTCTTCCACAAGTTGTCCAGTACTTTGCATCACCTCATCGTCCGAATAAAAATGGATTTCAAGCTTACCTTTGTTGTAGGCTGAAGTACTCGAGATTCCTTTAATCATTGGAACAAACGCACCCCCACGAACGAAAACAGGAATATAATCTATTGCGACAGGGATCTGTTGTTGCGCAATGCATTGTGTTGCATTATTCTTGACAGTTTCAGAAAATTGAACGCGTTTACCGGTATAGAAATCGTACCAATTGCTCGTTTTAGGGAACGAAACAGTAACTGTTTTTGCCGCAGAATCGACAACCGGTGTGACTAAAAACGCATCTCCCCAAAGGTAACTTGAAGAAAGGCCGTAAGCCAGCGTGTCTGCTGAACATTCAAACAACAACGGACGCATGAGTGGCGAACCTTTTTGCGTGTTTTTATGCGCTAAAGTATAATTGTATGGAAGCAAGGCATACCGCAACTCAATCGCCTTTTTAACACGCGCTTTTGTTACAGGATCTTTGAATACCGGTTCACTTGGAACAGATTCTTGAGCATGTGGGCGAAATACCGGCTGAAACACGCCATATTGCAGCCACCTCGTGTACAATTCCGGGTCATCTTTGTCTCCCGCAAACCCGCCTAAATCAGAATGCATGTAGGCAATTCCTTGCATACCCATTTGAAGCGCAATTTCCATTTGGGATTTCAATCCGCCCCAGCTTCTGTTTACATCCCCTGACCATGGAATGATTCCGAAACGCTGTGTTCCGGAATACCCCGATCGCATTAAAATAAAAGGTCGCCGATCTGGGTATTCAATTTTGTACTTTTCGTGCAACAAACGCGCCCAATCGTGACCATAAATATTGTGCACCTGATTAGCCGTCCCGCGGGCATGGAGCAATTTTTCGGGATGGACTTCTGGCTCCCCTAAATCCCCCCAAAAGCCTCCGACGCCTAAGTCAATCAATTCTTTGTAGCGCTGCCAAAACCAGTTCGATCCAGTTGAAGAATAAATGTCAATGAGTCCGGTATTCCCAAAGTAAAAATCGTACGTGTAAGGTTTGCCAAGACTGTCTTTGGCTAAACAATCTGCATCGACTGCTTCTTTCCATCTCGTTGAAGTCGTCAAGACGAACGGCTCAGTGATTAATACGGTGTTGACGTTTTTTGCTTTAAAGTCAGCAATCATCTGTTTTGGGGTCGGAAATGAGTCTGTATAAAAAGCAAGGTTTCCGAGTGTACCTTGAATTTCCTTTCCAAACCAATACAAGTCGAGGATCACCGCATCGAGCGGAATGGAATCTTCAAGAAAACGGTTAACCGTTGACCTTGTTTCCTTTTCGGAATGGTACCCAAAACGACTCGAAAAATTCCCAAAAACCCATCGCGGAGGCAAGGGCTGTCTTCCACTTATGGCTGTATACTCCTGAAGCAATTCTTCCCAATTTTCACCAGCTATAACTTGGTAAGTCATTCGCCCGCCAATGGAAGCATAAGTAATCGTATT
>CANHQC010000319.1 GCA_947462695.1 Flavobacteriales bacterium
GATTTCTTCTATGAAAACCCTACCGTTTGGGACGACAATTCTGTACCTGAAAAATACAAAGGACTCTATAAAATTGGGGACACCGTAGTAATTAAATTATCCAAGATGGATCGTGCAGTATTTGAGTTCCTTGAGAAAAAATACGTGCAAATATCTTCTGCAGGTAATCCTTTTGCTACCCCAGCAAATATTCCAACCAATATTACAGGTGGTGCGCTTGGTGTATGGGCTGGATTTTCTCCTTGGTATGATACGTTAATTTGTCAACCTTGATATCTTTGTAAAAAAAAACACATGTTGAAGTCTTTACTCTTAATTCCGTTTGCAAGTTTAGCCTTGATCTCTTGTAAAAAAGTATACCAATGTGAGTGCCGTCAAATTCTCAATGGAGAAGATTGGAATCCAATTGTTACTAACGTGCCTATTGAGGATACAAAATCAAACGCTGAGACGGGGTGTAATTCGTTAGAATACTCTTTCGGATGGCAAGATTACAAATCGTGTGAATTAAAGTAACACGATTAATAATACTTCCCTGGTAGTAAATAATTGGTGACGTAGTCTTTAATTCCATCTTCGAGCGTGTGAAAAGGTTGCGTATAACCTTCGTTTACCAACTTAGACATGTTGGCTTCCGTGAAGTATTGGTATTTATCGCGAATGTCTTCTGGAGTATCTATAAACTCTATCGATTCAGGCTGGTTGAGGTTTGCAAACGTGTTTTTTGCTAAATCCAAGAACGTACGTGCTTTTCCCGAACCGAGGTTATAAATGCCACTTTCCGGTTGATCTTCCATTAGGTATAAACATACGTCTACTACATCCTTCACATAAACGAAGTCACGCAGTTGACATCCATCTTGAAAATTGGGATTATGCGAACGAAAAAGTTTCATAGATCCTTTTTCCTTTATTTGGTTGAAGGCGTGAAAAATGACGCTAGCCATGCGCCCTTTGTGGTATTCGTTCGGACCGTATACGTTAAAGAATTTCAATCCTGCCCAAAAAGGAGGCGTTTCCGTTTGATTTAAAATCCATTTATCTACGTCGTTTTTGGAATGTCCGTATGGATTTAAGGGTTGTAATTCGCTTATTATTGAATGGTTGTCGTCGTAACCGTGTTCACCTAAACCGTATGTGGCAGCGGAACTTGCGTAAATGAGCGGAATGGAAAATCGTGTACACGCTTTCCAGATGTCCTGGGTATAATTCACGTTTAATTCATCGAAAATCGCTTTGTTGAACTCCGTTGTATCGGTGCGTGCTCCTATGTGAAAAATAGTGTGCACTTCGTTTCCGAAATCGTTGAGCCATTGAATAAAGTCAACGCGGCTAATTTTAGCAGAAATCGTTTTACCCTCAAGGTTATGGTCTTTCTCATGCTTCGAGAAATCGTCAACTACGACAATGTTTGAGTATCCAGCAGCATTCAACCTTCCGACTAAACAACTGCCAATGAACCCTGCAGCACCGGTAACAACGAGTTGTTTCATAACTGATGAACTAAAGAATGGGGATTAAAACAATCCGTTGATTTCTGCATCTATGGAATTGATGATTTTACCAAGGTCCTCTTGACTTTCTGGAAACCGGTTATTGTCTACATCAATAATGAGCAATTTACCTTTATCGTAAGTAGAAATCCACGCTTCGTAACGTTCGTTCAATCGCTTAAGGTAATCTAGGCGAATACTTTCTTCGTATTCCCTTCCGCGTTGCTGAATTTGATTGACTAAGGTTGGGACACTTGCACGCAAATAGATCAATAAATCTGGCGAAGACACAAACGAATCCATCAAGTTGAACAACGAAAAGTAATTTTCAAAATCACGCGTTGTCATCAATCCCATGGAGTGCAGGTTCGGAGCAAAAATGAAGGCATCTTCATAAATTGTCCGATCCTGAATCACGTTTTTATCCGTTTCCTTGATTTCCTGTATCTGTGTAAATCGACTATTGAGGTAATAGATTTGCAAGTTGAACGACCAGCGTTGCATATCATCATAGAAGTCATTTAAGTACGGATTTTGTTCTACATCTTCAAAATGGGTCTCCCATCCGTAATGTTTTGCTAATAAACGGGTTAGTGTTGTCTTTCCCGATCCTATATTACCAGCGATAGCGATATGCATGATTCTAAAAAATTAATGGGCTAAATTACAATATTTCAGTAATTATTCCTGAATGAAATAGGTGTATTTTTCAACGGTAGTATTCTGTCGAAAATAGATGGATTTTCCAGCAAAGAAAATACCGTCTACCTTCTCAACTGGAATTGGCTGTATCCACTTATATCCTTTTTGACGATCGATAAAAATAAGTTCAGAAGTTGTCAGGATAATAACAAACTGATCGGTTACCTCAAAATCAACAAGGTTCTTTTCTTTAAAGGCATTTACTAGCGAGCCGAAACGATCAAATTGAAAGATTCCGTTCTCTTCACCGTAAAATAAATAAGTTGATCGCTCAATAAGTTTAATTGGTTTTCCTGCGCTAATCATTCCGCTTACATTCAACAAATCAACGATGCGTTCTCGGGTATTCCAATTGATTAACGAAAGCGTATTATTCACTTGATCCAGCACCCAAAATCGGTCTGCCTGCCCTGAAGACGTGACTTGGGTTGCATAAGCGACACCAAACCGGTCGAGATCAATACACTCCTCTGCAAAGGACAAGGTATTATCCAAAAAACAAATCGATTGTTGTTCTTCTGAAAAAACCAACACCTTCATTGTATTTAAAGGAGAAATGGACGAAATTGTTCCGGTTTGTTTGAGACTTTGAGCGAATTGTTGTGTGCCATTTAAATCCCATTTTAAAAGTTTCCCATCGGAGGACCCGTAAAGATTTCCTTGGATATCTGTCGCCCAAACACCTCTATTTCCGACGGAAAACGAAGAAACGTACTTCCATTCCAACCTATCTTGAGTCATGCCATCTGCAGCCAAGACCATGAAAAGTAGTATGATCGTAATTATTTTCATTCGTTTGTATTCATCGAAAGAA
>CANHQC010000320.1 GCA_947462695.1 Flavobacteriales bacterium
AATTGACGTGTTACTTTTTTAGAATGTAGCATTTTATTCTTCGTGATGTAAACCTGCACATGAAACGAAACGACCATAAACACTTAAGCGAGATTGAACTTATAGCATTGGCTAAGAAGGACAAGTCCTACTTTGGTGCACTTTACGAATTGTATTTTGAGCCAATTTATCGCTTTACTTTCAAGCGCCTCGGTGGAGATGAAGATGTTGCAGCGGATGTCACCCAACTCACTTTTATGAAAGCGATGGTCCATATTCAACAATACGAAGACCGTGGATTTGCGTTTAAAAGTTGGTTGTACCGCATTGCGCAGAATGAAGTGAATATGCATTTCAGGAAGGAGCAAAAAACAAAACATGTCAGCATCGAAAAACGGCATATTTCTGAAATTTGTCAGGAAGCACAACTTGGACGTTACATGTCTATTGAGGAACAAGAACGTTTGGTTCAATTGTTGAACGAAATGGAGGACGAAGCGCTAGATTTAATCGAATTGCGCTTTTTTCAAGAAATGAGCTTCAAAGAAATTGCTACGATATACAACATAAGTGAAGCCAATGCAAAAATGCGGGTTTACCGAATTTTGAAGCTACTTCATAAAAAATGGGAACAGGGATCATGAGAAAATTTAAACTTCAATCGGACGAACGACCAATTGAACCGAGTCAGGCACAAATTGAACGGCACAAGAATGTCGAACGGTTTTATCATGATTACGAGCTATTGACCAAGCGCAGTAAAAAACCCATTTACCGTGACCGCAAACTTTATTTGCTGATGTTCCTTATTGGAATCATTTTATTTCTATTGTTTTTGGAAGACTAATTTCACTTTTTTCAACTCATCGCTCAATCTATAAATTCGTATCTTCATAGGCAATTACGAAATGGTTTGAAGCGGATCGCAGGCATACTTTCATTTTTCATCGTCGGAATTTATCAGAGTACGGCTCAAGATGTCCATTGGTCTCAATTCAATGCCATACCTATTTTTCAAAACCCAGGTAATGCCGGACATTTCAATGGCGATTACCGATTTGTTGGTAATTACCGCGATCAATGGAGAAGTGTCACCGTTCCATTCAGCACATTTGCATTATCGGCGGACATGAAACTACCTAAGCAACAGGCGATTGGAACAGGAATTCAATTTTTTCATGACCTTTCAGGAGATGGGAAATTGCGCACAGTAGAAGTTCATGCCAACGCTTCTTATTTAATCAAACTGACCGAGGATTCGAGCCATACCATTCGACCGGGAATTCACCTCGGAATGAATCACCGACAAGTCAATTGGGATGCATTTTACTTTGATAATCAGTTCAATGGATCTCAGTACGATCCAACCCTTCCTTCCAATGAGAACTACCAAAGTGACCGAAAAACCAATTTAACCGTTGGACTTGGAGCTATTTATGAGTACCAATTCCAACCACGCAAAAAAGTAATTGCCGGTATTGGGTTTTACAATTTAAATCGACCGAACCAAGGATTTTACACCCAAAAGATTCAACGGGATATCCGGACGAACTTTTTTATAAATGGTATTTACAAATTAGACATTGACTGGGACCTTGTTCCAGGATTATCGTTCAGTGTTCAAGGCAAGTACCGTGAATTTATGGTCGGATCATCCGTAAAATATACACTTGTCAATCGGGTTGGAAATTACCGCGCATTGTATGCCGGTTTGCATTACCGAAACCGCGATGCAGCCATACTTTCAGTTGGCATGGATTACCAAAGTTGGTTCGTTGGTTTCAGTTACGACCTTAATTTTTCCAAACTTGTTCCTGCAAGTAGAACAGTGGGTGGATTTGAACTTGCCGTCCGTTATATTCTCTTTCATTTTAAGCCGTCAAAATCGATTCATCGCGTATGTCCAGATTACATTTGATAGTGTGTCTGTGTGCCATTCAATTTGGCGCATTGGGTCAATCAAAACTGACCGCCTTTCTCAAACATGCTGAGGAAAAGCACAAAGCTGGCGACTTTTATTATGCCGTAGAATTGTTGGAAAAAGCAATGGAGCTGGATTCAAACTCCATCAATGTGTTATGGAAATACGCCGAATCGTTGAGGGCATACAAAGATTACCGAAAAGCAGAATACTACTACAAGCGCGTCTATGCTCAAGATGCCAGTTCAGCCTACCCGATGTCATTTCTCTACGTAGGTTTGATGCAAAAGCAGAACGGTAAATATGCAGACGCCATCGAGACATTCAAACGGGTCAAATCCAAGTTTGGGAAAGACAAAAAAGGATACATCTACCTGAAAGCAAAACGGGAACTTGAGTCCACACTATGGGCACAGACCGCGCTTAAGGACACAGTTGACATTCAGTTTTATAGCCTTCCAGGAAAAGTCAATTCACCTGATGCCGAATTTGGTCACACCATTTCAGGGACTTCGTTTATTTTTTCTTCGCTCAAAGCTGATTCTGTTTCTTCCAATGAGGAAGTATATGGTTCAAACTACACCACTCAATTGTACACAGGTCAACTGATCAACGGCTCAATCGATAGTATTCACAAAATGGATGACTTTGTCAGTTCAGGTATGAACACTGGAAATGGAACGTTTTCATTGGATGGCAGTCGATTTTATTACAGCTTATGTGAATCGAGCAATTACAATTACCGATGTAAACTAATGGTGGCCCGTTTTAGCGATGGCAAATGGTCGAAACCCGACTCGCTTGGACCAATCATTAACGTTCCCGGCAGAAACACAACGATGCCAGCAATCGGGAAATTGGATGGAAATGAAGTGCTGTTTTTTGCTTCTGACAGAAACGATGGAGTTGGCACCATGGATTTATGGTATTCAATTATAAAAGATGGTAATTCGTATGCCAAGCCGAAAAATATAAAAACACTGAATTCAATTGATCAGGAAGTAAGTCCGCATTGGGACGAAGGAAAACAACAGTTGTATTTTTCCTCTAACTGGCATGATGGATTTGGAGGATTTGATGTTTTTTACAGTCAGTATAAAGGCTCAGG